>NZ_JBXWLA010000006.1:0-295606 GCF_058191755.1 Serratia sp. CoH_122_TC_1 | reverse complement strand
TATAGGGAGTTCTCAGAAGGCCGCAACCCCTAAATGCAAAAAACTTTTCAAGCGCGTTTTTTTTCAACAAAGCGCTGAACAAGTCAGCGCTTTCGTCACTTTTCATACTGAATTTGCCCAAACTCCTGAGCAAAACGGTCCACCATTTGCCAATCGGTATACTCAACTTCTTTACTGGTATCTGTTTCGCCGCCTGTCATACGCATAATAAGTTGGATCATGACGCGATCGAACCAGCGATAACGCGGATAGCGTAGTGCACCGGCAAACACGACACACTGTTTTGGCTGCCAGGGTGAGGACAACAGAAACTTGCGGGTATAAGCATTGGTCTGAGGCGAACGCTTGTCCGCCTTGCGCGCTGTCAGGTTGACACTAAAGAATGCACTTGGCATCTGGTTCAGCTGCTCGGCATGTTGCTTAACAAACTTAGCCAGCGTCGGATGGAAATGGCCATAGCGTATTGAGGCACCGATCAACACCTGCTGATACTGGTTAAGGTCAACATCATCCGCTTGTTGCAAGTCAATCACATCGCAGCGCAAGGTGTCCTGCAATTTGTTTGCTATATAAGAAGCGATAGAGCGTGTTTGCCCATCGCGGCTGGAATAAAGAATCAGTGCCTTCACGGCGTTACTCCTTCTATCAGGATCATTCGCGCCAGAACGTCGGCGTAAACAGAACCAGTAGTGTAAAGACTTCAAGGCGCCCGAACAGCATTGTCAGAACCAGGATCCACTTCGCCGGCGCAGGCATAGTCGTAAAGTTATCCGCCACCACCCCCAACCCCGGCCCCAGATTGTTCAACGTCGCGGTTACTGCAGCAAAAGCAGAGAAATCATCAACGCCGGTAGCAATGATGGCCAGCATGCTGACGATAAAGACCAACGCATAAGCCGAGAAGAAACCCCATACCGCTTCAAGGATACGTTCCGGCAACGCCCGGTTACCCAACTTGATGGTGTAAACAGCATTGGGATGCACCAACCTTTTGAGCTCACGTGAACCTTGTAGATACAGTAACAAAATACGGATCACTTTCAGCCCGCCACCTGTTGAACCGGCACAGCCACCAATAAATGCAGAGCACAGCAACAACATCGGCAGGAATAACGGCCATTTGGCAATGCTGTCCGTGGTGAAACCCGCCGTTGTCGCCATCGACACGACTTGGAAGAACGCCTGGTTGACCGTTTCCATACCGGTTTTGTATACACCATGCCCCCATAGCACCGCGGTACACACCACCACCAGCGTCAGTTGCACAGCAATAAACATACGGAACTCAGGATCGCGCCAATAGACTTTCAGGCTGCGGCCACTCAGTAAGGCAAAGTGCAAACCGTAGTTACAACCAGAGATAAGCAGGAAAATAGCAATAATGGTGTTAATGGTAGGACTGGCGTAATAACCGATACTGGCATCATGGGTAGAAAACCCCCCAATGGCGATAGTAGAGAAGCTGTGGCCGATGGCGTCGAATACCGACATGCCCGCCCCCCACAACGCCAATGCGCAGGCGATAGTCAGTAACACGTAGATCAGCCACAGAGTTTTAGCTGTTTCTGCAATACGCGGACGCATCTTGTTGTCTTTCAGCGGGCCGGGCATTTCTGCACGGTATAACTGCATGCCGCCGACGCCAAGGATTGGCAGTATCGCGACTGCCAACACGATGATCCCCATCCCACCCATCCACTGCAGCATCTGGCGGTAGAACAAAATGGCTTTTGGCAGTGAGTCCAGCCCCACCAGCGTGGTGGCACCTGTCGTTGTTAAGCCGGAGAAGGATTCAAAGAAAGCGTCGGTCAACGACAGGTTGGGCCGTTCCGAGAATAAAAATGGTAATGCCCCCACGCTGCCCAGCACGGTCCAGAATAGCACCACGATCAAAAAGCCTTCGCGTGGCTTCAACTCATGCTTTTGTTTGCGATTGGGCCACCACAGCATCAACCCAATGGTCACCGCCACAAAGAAGGTCTGGCTGAATGCCCGCCCTGCCCCATCGCGGTAAATCAATGCCACCAGACCAGGAATAAACATCGTCCCGGAAAACAGGATGACCAACAGACCAACGATACGGGTTATAGCGCGAAAATGCATTTCAGCACGATCCTTAGCAATTCAGTTGGGGGAATTATTGCGAAATGGGGGTTAATTGCAAATTACCGCGACTGAGATCACGTAATTTATTCCCAAACGCTTCAACCACGGTTACCGGTAAGGTCAAATGCAGCAGGACGGAAGCACCATACTCCCCCTGCACAATCCGCCCTTCTAATTGCTGCAACAAATTCTCTACCAATGCCAACTGCGCATAGTCGCATTGCAAAGTATATTCGGCCTGCGGGATCTTGTAACTGACGGCTAACTGCTTTAATGCTTGCTGCACACCACTGCCGTAGGCGCGTACCAACCCCCCCGTACCTAACTTGATACCGCCATAGTAACGTACTACCACTGCGGTGATTTCCCCTATACCACTGCCCATCAACTGCGCAAGAATCGGTTTACCCGCAGTACCGGAAGGTTCCCCGTCGTCGGAAAACCCTAACTGTTGTGAGTCAGTCGGAGGCCCGGCGACAAATGCCCAACAATGATGACGGGCTGTCGGATGTTCATCACGAACCTGCTGGATAAACGCCTTGGCCTCATCAACCCCGCCAGTCGGTGCCAGCAGGGTGATAAAACGACTCTTCTTTATTTCTTCGCTGACGCTAACGGGGCCTGCAGGGATCGGATAAGGCTGCATCAGGCCAGGTTCAGATCACGTGTCATGTTCTCGATACGCTTTTCGTGGATCACGATATTGTCTTCAATACGGATACCACCATAAGGTTTCAGAGCATCGATGCGATCCCAGGCAAAGTGCTGGCTGAATTCGCCGCTACGCCATGGCGCTAACAGTGACTCAATAAAATACATGCCCGGTTCAATGGTCAATACCATGCCCGGTTGCAATACACGGGTGCAACGCAGGTACGGATATTTGGATGGTGCAGCCAAGTGAGTGCCCTGTTCATCCTGCATGAAACCCGCAGAGTCATGTACCTGCAGACCCAGTGGATGGCCCAAACCATGTGGCAAGAACGGCGTAGTCAGCCCCTGCTCTACCATGGCCTCTTCACTTATGCCACTCACCAGCTTGTGACTCTTGAGTAATTTGGCGATGCGTTGATGCATCTGAACATGGTAATCGGTGTAGCGTACGCCCGCTTTGATGGTATCCATCAACGCCAGTTGTTCGTGGTTGAGATCTTTTACCAGCTGAGCGAAGTCACTGCCGCTCTGGCCTGCGTAAGTTCGCGTCAGATCAGCGGCGTAGCCGTTATATTCCGCACCGGCGTCAATCAGGAAACTCAGCACGTCGGCCGGAGGCTGGTGATCCAGCGTGGTGTAATGCAGCACCGACGCATGTTCATTCAACGCGACAATGTTGTCATAAGGTACATCGGTGTCACGATGCCCAGTTGCCGTGAGGTAAGCCAGGTTGATATCAAACTCGCTCATACCCGAAAGGAAAGCTTCATGGGCAGCGCGGTGCCCCATCACTGCGGTTTTCTGCGCCTCACGCATGCAGGCCAGTTCATAACCGGTTTTGATTGAACGATGGAAGTCGAGGTAGTTCAACACGGCTTTCGGGTTGATGTTTTCCGCAGAGATGCCGAGATCGCGAGCACGCTGTTGTGCATAGCCAATATAACCCACACGTTCACGCTGGGCAGGCAATTGCTGCCCGATGTCATCGGCATTGGCCAGCGGCATCAACTCAACGGATTTGGTCCAGAAACTCTCAGGCAATGGCTCAACACTGTGCCAATAATCGACCGGCGAATAGAACCACAGCTTTGGTTTGTTAACGCCGTCTACCCACAGCCAGCAGTTTGGAACTGAGGTAACCGGCACCCAGGCTTTAAAATGCGCATTCACTTTGAACGGGTAACTGCGGTCATCCTGGAAAATCCGTTGCAGTTCTCCAGAGTGGATCAGCAGCGCGTCCAGTTTATTGCGCGTTAACACTTCACGTGCCCGTTTTTGCAGCTCTGCCAGGTGGTCGTTATACAAAGAAGCCAATGTTTCCATCACAATACCCTTTTACATACCATTAGAACGGAATGCCTCATCTTAGCACACCGTTCCAACGCACCAACCTCATCACTTCGGGCATGCGGGGCGGTTCGCAAATCGTTGTAAACGTCGTTACATCCGTAGCTTAACAATTAGCCAGGCGATCAGACCAAGCAACGCGATCGCCATAGTCCACAGGCCGTGATGTTCGAGAAAAACCGCGCCGGCAGCAGCAATACCCGCCAGACACTGCTGTAGAAAACCACACAACGCCATGGCATAGGCACCCTGTTCTTTGGCATCGCTGACGGCCATCGCCATGCTATTAGGAAACAGCACCGCCTGGCCAAAAATCGTCAGGCAATACAGCGCGATGAAGATCGTCATACCGGAAAGCCCAATCAGCACATCGCTCCACCACAGCAGCATAATCGCGGCGGTTGTTACGGCGACGATGCGCGTCCCCACCTGCATCAGCCGTTTACCGCCAAAGCGTGCTACCGTCCGGTTTACTGCCATTGCTCCGGTAAAGTAAGCCACGCCGACCACCAACCCCAACGCGCCAAAAGCGGTAACGTTCAGACCAAACCCCTGCTGCATGATGAACGGGCTCACCTCCTGCAACGTTACCGTGGTAGCAAACCCCAATCCGCCGACAATGGCTGGCCACAAGAACCCTGGGCGACGCAGAATGTGCCAATAGGTTGCCGCCATAACCGGACGCTGGCTCCCAGAACGACCCGCTTCCAGCGGTAACGTCACCATCAGCAACAGGATCGCCAGCCCGGTCAGCCCCATCAAGATAAAGCCCATTTGCCAGTGTGAATACTCGCTTAGCAACCCGCCAATAAACTGCCCGCCACCCAACGCGGCGATAAAGGCTATCGACAGTACCGAGAGGCGCCTTGCCAACTCATCACCACTCCAGTTATCACGAACGATAATGCGCGCAATGATCGCAGCACCACCGGCGGCAACCCCCTGCAGCGCCCGCAGCACCAATAACTGAGTGCCGTTACTGCAAAACGCCAGCAGTACGCTGCAACTGATAAATATCCCCAAAGACAATGTCAGCGGTAAACGTCGGCCAAAGCGATCGGCCGCAGCGCCCCAGAACAATACCGGCAGGGCAGCACCAAGCACGAATATGGATATCGAAAGCTCGGTGGCGCGGCGCGTCATCGCCAGTTCCTGCATCACCGTCGGTAATGAAGGCAAATACACCGTCGTCGCCATTTGCGCCATAAACACCAGCAGACAGGCCAGCGTCATGGTTCTGGCAGGAATACTCCAGAAACCACTGTGTTTTACACATACCGCTTTACTCATTTCTCACCTCTGCTTGGATAACACCCTGCACCGGCAAGTCTATGAGGGCTTTTACACTCCGACAAATCACCATAATGCATAAAATATAATTTAGTTTTAAATCATCAACCTACCTCAGAGCCATGTGATCCGCCCTGCAAATATGCAATCTCTCATTTGCATATTGTTAACATAAAAACCACACTCCTCATCATCTGGTCATACCAGATCAAACGCTGATTCAGGAGATAGACATGCTCTACCAAGGCGAAACATTACAACTGCACTGGCTCGACAACGGCATCGCCGAGTTGGTGTTCAATGCCCCAGGTTCTGTAAACAAGCTTGATACTCGCACCGTTGCCAGCCTGGGCGAAGCGCTCGCGGTGCTGGAAAAGCAGACTGAGCTGAAAGGCCTGCTGCTGCGTTCCACAAAAGCCGCATTTATTGTCGGCGCCGATATCACCGAATTCCTTTCACTGTTTGCTGCCCCGGCTGAAAAGCTGCAGGAATGGTTGGTCTTTGCCAATAGCATCTTTAACCGGTTGGAAGATTTGCCGGTACCGACCCTTTCGGCCATTAACGGCTATGCGCTCGGCGGCGGCTGCGAATGCATTCTGGCTACTGACTTCCGCATCGCTTCACCGGATGCACGCATCGGCCTGCCAGAAACCAAACTGGGTATTATGCCGGGCTTCGGCGGCTCTGTTCGTCTGCCGCGCCTGTTGGGTAACGACAGCGCACTGGAAATCATCGCCGCGGGTAAAGATGTCAGTGCCAAAGACGCACTGAAGGTCGGCCTGGTGGATGCGGTGGTCGCACCGGAAAAGTTGGTCGACGCTGCCCTTAAAATGTTGCAGCAGGCGATTGACGGCAAACTGGACTGGCGCGCCTATCGTCAGCCTAAGCTTGAGCCGCTGAAACTCAGCCCAATCGAAGCTGCCATGAGCTTTACTACCGCCAAAGGCATGGTGATGCAAACTGCCGGTAAACATTATCCGGCCCCGATGACTGCGGTCAAAACCATTGAGGCTGCGGCCAAGCTGGGCCGCGATGAAGCGCTGAAATTGGAGACCGCCAGCTTTGTGCCATTGGCGCGTTCCAAAGAGGCTCGTGCGCTCGTCGGTATTTTCCTTAACGATCAGTTTGTAAAAAGCCAGGCGAAGAAGCTCGCGAAGAACGTTGAAGCACCGAAGCAAGCTGCGGTGTTGGGTGCCGGTATCATGGGTGGCGGTATCGCCTACCAGTCCGCGCTGAAAGGCGTACCGGTGATCATGAAAGACATCAGCGACAAATCCTTGACGCTCGGCATGAATGAAGCCGCCAAGCTGCTTAACAAGCAGTTGGAACGTGGCAAGCTGGACGGCATGAAGATGGCTCAGGTGCTGTCGACCATTCAACCGACGCTGGATTATGCGGGTATCGAACGTGCGCAGGTGATCGTCGAAGCCGTTGTCGAGAATCCGAAGGTTAAGGCTGCGGTACTGTCCGAAGTGGAAAGCCTGATCGGCGAAGATGCCGTCCTGGCGTCTAATACGTCGACCATTCCAATTAACCACTTAGCAAAATCCTTGAAGCGCCCGCAAAACTTCTGCGGTATGCACTTCTTTAACCCGGTACATCGCATGCCACTGGTAGAAATCATCCGTGGCGAGCAGACCAGTGACAGCACCATCGCTGCCGTAGTGGCTTACGCCAGCCGCATGGGCAAAACGCCAATTGTGGTTAACGACTGCCCAGGGTTCTTCGTCAACCGCGTGTTATTCCCGTATTTTGCCGGTTTCAGCATGCTGCTGCGCGACGGTGCGGACTTCCGTCAAATCGACAAAGTGATGGAAAAACAGTTTGGGTGGCCGATGGGCCCAGCTTATCTGCTCGACGTCGTCGGTATCGATACGGCACACCACGCTCAAGCGGTCATGGCCACAGGCTTCCCAGAGCGCATGAGTAAAGATTACCGCGACGCCATTGATGTAATGTTCGATAACCAGCGTTTCGGTCAGAAAAACCAGTTGGGCTTCTATCGCTACAGCCAGGACAACAAAGGCAAGCCGCGTAAAGACAACGATGAGCAAACTGATGCGTTGCTGGCGACCGTCAGCCAACCGCGCCAGACCATCAGCGACGAAGAAATTATCGCTCGGATGATGATCCCAATGATCAATGAAGTGGTGCGCTGCCTGGAAGAAAACATCATCGCCAGCCCGGCCGAGGCCGACATGGCATTGGTCTACGGTATCGGTTTCCCTCCATTCCACGGCGGGGCGTTCCGTTATCTGGATACGCTGGGCACCAGCAATTATGTAGAACTGGCGCAACGTTATGCACATCTTGGCGCCCTGTATCAGGTGCCTGCCGGCCTGCGCGCCAAAGCTGAACGCAATGAAAGCTACTACCCGGTGGCAGCGCCGCTGTCTGATGTCTCCACTGGCCAACCGGCATGAGGTCATAAAGATGGAAAACGTAGTTATTGTTGATGCCGTACGCACGCCGATGGGCCGCTCTAAGGGCGGCGCCTTCCGCCAGGTACGTGCCGAAGATCTTTCCGCCCACCTGATGCGCGCGGTACTGAGCCGTAATCCGTCACTGGATGCGGCCGAAATTGACGACATTTATTGGGGTTGTGTACAGCAGACCCTGGAGCAAGGTTTTAACATCGCCCGTAACGCCTCATTGCTGGCCGAGATCCCGCATACTGTACCTGCGGTTACCGTTAATCGGCTGTGTGGTTCTTCCATGCAAGCGCTGCACGATGCAGCACGCGCCATTATGGTGGGCGACGCACATGTCAGTTTGATTGGCGGCGTAGAGCATATGGGCCACGTACCCATGAACCACGGTGTGGATTTCCACCCAGGTTTGAGCCGCAGCGTGGCAAAAGCTGCCGGGATGATGGGCCTGACCGCCGAGATGCTGGCCAAGATACACAATATCAGCCGCCAGATGCAGGATGAGTTCGCCGCACGCTCGCACCAACGCGCGCATGCCGCCACCTTAGCCGGCTATTTCAAGAATGAAATCATCCCAACTACCGGGCATGATGCCGACGGTGTACTGACCCGTTATGACTTCGACGAAGTGATTCGTCCAGAAACGACCGTCGCCAGCCTTGCTGCATTGCGCCCGGCATTCGATCCCGTCAACGGTACAGTGACGGCCGGTACCTCTTCGGCATTGTCCGACGGTGCATCCGCCATGCTGTTGATGAGCGAATCACGTGCCAAAGCGCTCGGTCTGAAAGCCCGTGCCCGTATACGTTCGATGGCCGTCGTCGGCTGCGACCCATCCATCATGGGTTATGGGCCAGTGCCTGCCAGCAAACTGGCGCTGAAACGCGCTGGACTGACCGTGCAGGACATTGATTTGTTCGAACTGAATGAAGCCTTTGCCGCCCAGTCGCTGCCTTGCATCAAGGATCTGGGGTTATTGGACAGCATCGACGACAAGATTAACCTGAACGGCGGTGCCATTGCTTTAGGCCACCCGTTGGGCTGCTCAGGCTCACGCATCTCGACCACACTGCTGAACAACATGGAACGCCGTGACGTGCAGTTTGGTCTGGCGACCATGTGTATTGGTTTGGGCCAGGGGATCGCTACCGTCTTTGAACGCGTTTAGCTGTGTCTACTTGGGATGACTGCGTCACTTTTTAAACCGCAGCATCCCACCACGTTTAGTTGCCGTACTTCCCGCCTGTCAGGGGCGGGTTTTTTTATGCCTGTTATTCACCGGCCCCCAAATAAAAACGGGGCGGCCACCGGCCACCCCGCTTTCCGCCTATCCCGCAGATCAGATAAACGAGAAAGCATCCCCGAACATGTGCGCTTCCAACGCGCCACGTTCGGCACAGAAACGCTCGCGAGCGATTTTTGCCATTTCGAAACGCCCGGCAATATAAATATCGTGCTCCGCCAGGGTACCGAAATCCTGCAATACCGCGCTGAGCACAGTGCCACTACGGCCACGCCAGTCTTCTTCCGGTTGCTCAACTACCGGGATCACTTTCAGATTAGGGTGTTGCACCGACAGTGCTTCCAGCTCACTCAAATCATACAGGTGCTTGAGCTCACGTCCGCCCCAATAGATAGAGATATCGCGATTCGGCTGTTGCTCCAACGCGGCCAACAGAATCGAGCGAGCATAGGAGAAACCTGTACCACCGGCAATCAACACCAGCGGACGGCTGCCTTCCTGACGCAACCACGCGTCACCGTGTGGCATATCAACGGTAATCGCCTGTTCTTTCAGAATGCGATCCATCACCGCCATGGCGTACAGATTCAGTTCCGAAGCGCCGATGTGCAGCTCAATATAGTCCTGCTCTGTCGGGGTCGATGCCAGTGAGAACGGACGCTTGTCACGCTCATCCATCACCACCATCAAATACTGCCCTGCCTTGAAAGAAAACGGCGCCTCTGGCACCAAACGTACCCGATAAACCGTATCGGTAATGGCCTCTACGGAGGTCACTTTACAGCTCAATATTGTCATGCGTTCCCTCTGTCGGGTCATCAATGCAAAACTGAGAACAAAGCCTGTCGCTATAGCGTCGGTTCTCTGTCACTGAAAATTGCAAGCTCATCCCAGATGTCATCGATACGCGCACGCACCTTTTCATCCATCTGAATCGGACGGCCCCATTCGCGCTGGGTTTCACCCGGCCATTTATTCGTGGCATCCAGCCCCATCTTCGATCCCAAACCGGAAACCGGCGAGGCGAAGTCCAAATAGTCGATCGGCGTATTTTCCACCATAACGGTATCCCTTGCCGGATCCATTCTGGTGGTAATTGCCCAGATCACATCATTCCAGTCGCGTGCATTGACGTCATCGTCACAGACGATAACGAACTTGGTGTACATAAACTGCCGTAGGAATGACCAGACCCCCATCATTACGCGTTTGGCATGACCGGCATACTGTTTCTTGATAGTCACCACCGCCAGGCGGTAAGAACAGCCTTCAGGCGGCAGATAGAAATCGACAATTTCCGGGAATTGCTTTTGCAATATAGGCACAAATACTTCGTTCAACGCCACGCCTAACACCGCTGGCTCATCCGGCGGACGGCCAGTGTAGGTCGAGTGATAAATAGCGTCGCGGCGTTGAGTGATGTGGGTGACGGTGAAGACTGGGAAGTGATCTATCTCGTTGTAGTAACCGGTATGATCGCCATAGGGACCTTCCGGTGCCATTTCACCCGGCTCAATATAACCTTCCAACACGATTTCCGCACTGGCAGGTACTTCCAGGTCGCAAGAGATACACTTGACCACTTCGGTCTTATTGCCGCGCAGCAGCCCGGCAAAGGCATATTCAGACAGGGTATCCGGCACTGGCGTCACTGCACCGAGAATAGTGGCAGGGTCCGCACCTAAGGCAACGGCAACCGGGAAACGCTCCCCGGGATGCGCCTGGCACCATTCAAGATAATCCAGCGCGCCGCCGCGATGCGACAACCAGCGCATGATGACTTTATTCTTGCTCAGTACCTGTTGGCGATAGATACCCAGGTTTTGCCGTTCTTTCTGCGGCCCGCGGGTAACGGTCAATCCCCATGTGATGAGCGGCGCAGCATCTTCCGGCCAGCAGTGCATCACCGGGATACGGCTGAGATCGACATCATCGCCCTGCCATACCTGTTCCTGGCAAGGTGCTGAACCCAATACCTTGGTCGGCATGTTCAACACTTGCTTGAACTTCGGCAGCTTATCAAACAGATCGCGAAAGCCCTTTGGTGGCTCTGGCTCTTTCAGGAACGCCAGCAATTTGCCGACTTCGCGCAACGAGCTGACATCCTCCTGCCCCATACCCATCGCAACGCGATTGGCGGTGCCGAACAGATTGCACAACACCGGCATGTCGTACCCCTTGGGGTTTTCGAATAGCAGCGCCGGGCCGCCCGCACGTAAAGTACGATCGGCAATTTCTGTCATTTCCAGATAGGGATCAATCGGCTGGCTGATGCGTTTTAGTTCCCCTCTCTTTTCCAGCAACGAGAGGAAATCGCGTAAGTCACGGTATTTCATGCTGATCATTATAACGGCCAGTGAGGAGGGCATTATAAGCCCTCTTCACGGTTGTTGCTGCACTTTTGTTAAACACCGGTAAAGACATCGCCGGTTCTCAGTGACACGTGAACGGCACCAACGGTTGTAACGCCTGCGTATCATGATGCTCCTGGGTCTCCACGCCGTGGCGGAACACCTTGAAACCTTGATTTCTGGCACTGAAGTAACGTAAATCATTCCCCTCAATGTGCAGCAGACTGCCTTCACGCAACGCCACGACAGACTCACTTGGATTGACCGCGCAAAACTCCGCCAGGCGCTCATCACGCGTTTCGCCCATGTGGCCACTGATATGGGCATCAATGTAGTGCGGGTTGATCTGCACCGGGAACAGGTTCAATGCCGGCAGCACGACGCTGTTGCGCACCGGCATGTCATTGGTGGTACGAATGCTCGGCGTAGCAACGTTGCAACCGGCGCTCCAGCCCACATAGGGTATGCTACGTTCACGCACAGCCCGTTGGATAGGGATGATCAAACCCTTCTCGTGCAACATCTGGTTTAACATCCAGGTATTGCCGCCGCTGACCAAAATGCACTCCGCCTGTTCAACCGCGGCAGCGGGAGACTCGGCATGGTGAATGCTGGTCACTTTGATACCCAACGTTTGCGACAGCTCCTGCGCACGCTGATCGTAATCACTGCGGATCATGGCATAAGGGATAAATACGGCAGACGTGATACCGCGACGTGCGATCATCGCCAAAAGGTGGTTCTTGGCATAGCCCAGCAGCTCATCCTCACCGGACAGCTTGCCGTTACTCAACAGAAACAACTCCATTTCTCCCCCTCAATCAAAAACGATGAATAGCGTCACATCTGGCAATCTCATGCCAAGGCATACTGCGACGGTAACAAATTTTTAGCCCTCTGTTATACCCGAGCCGTGCGAATAAGTGTGTGACTCTTCGCTAATTGCTAATGATTCATGTAGATAGCGGCAGTTACATGCTGAAACTTGCACCACTATGTATCCGTAATGGCTTTTGATATGCTTACCGGCTGGCAGAAAGGCATGTGAAATTATGGAATCTTGGTACTTACTGTATTGTAAACGCGGCCAACTTTTACGGGCGCAGGAACATCTGGAGCGGCAGGAAGTGAAGTGCCTGAGCCCAATCATTACGTTGGAAAAGATCGTACGCGGCAAACGCATTGCGGTCAGCGAACCCCTGTTCCCCAACTACCTGTTTGTGGAATTCAATCCGGAATGCATCCATACCACGACCATCAGCGCAACACGTGGTGTCAGCCACTTCGTGCGCTTTGGCTCAATGCCGGCCACCATCCCGAAGAAGGTCATCGAAGAGTTGCAGACGCATACCTGCGAAACCTACTTTGATCCGGAAACACCGCAACCGGGCGATAGCGTGTTGATCGTCGACGGCATGTTTGAAGGGCTCAAAGCCATTTACACTGAGCCTGACGGCGAGGCACGTTCAATGTTGCTACTGAACCTGATAAACAAGCAGGTTACCCAGAGTATCGATAACCGGCAGTTTCAAAAGTTGTAATGCAAAAAGGCGCCCAGGGCGCCTTTGTTTTTTGCTTACTGCTGTCTTAGCGTTGCATCGCGTCGTCATGCATCCACTGAGCGACTCGCTTGGCAAAGTAGGTCAGCACACCGTCAGCCCCAGCGCGTTTAAAGCACATCAGCGATTCCATCACCGCTGGCTGTTCCTGCAACCAACCATTCTGAATCGCTGCCATGTGCATCGCATATTCACCAGACACCTGATAGGCAAAAGTCGGCACACCAAAGGTATCCTTCACTCGGCGCACAACGTCCAGATAAGGCATACCCGGCTTAACCATGACCATATCCGCGCCTTCCTGCAGGTCTTGCGCAATTTCCTGTAACGCTTCGTCGCTGTTGGCAGGGTCCATCTGGTAGGTTTTCTTGTTGCCGCCTTTCAGATTGCCGCTTGAGCCCAGTGCATCGCGGAATGGGCCATAGTAGCAAGAGGCATATTTTGCAGAGTAAGCCATGATCTGAGTATTAATCAGGCCCTGATGCTCCAACCGATCGCGAATCGCACCAATACGGCCATCCATCATGTCGCTTGGCGCCACGATTTCTGCCCCAGCTTCCGCATGAGACAGCGCCTGACGGACCAGAATTTCTTTGGTGATATCGTTGATGACATAACCCTGCTCATCAATGATGCCGTCCTGACCGTGAGTGGTGTAAGGATCAAGCGCTACGTCGGTCAAAATACCCAACTCAGGCACCGCGTCTTTCAACGCGCGTACCGTACGCTGCACCAAACCGTCTGGATTATAGGCTTCTTCCGCATGCAGTGACTTCAGGCCTGGCTCAATAACCGGGAACAGGGAGATCACTGGCACACCCAGTTTGGCGATAGTTTCCGCTTCCTTAATCAGCAGATCGATGCTCATGCGTGATACACCGGGCATGGATGATACGGCTTCCTGACGGTTATTGCCTTCCATGACAAATACCGGGTAGATCAGATCGTTAACCGTCAGTTGATTCTCCGCCACCAGGCGACGGCTGAAATCATGACGGCGCACGCGGCGCATACGACGACCTGGGAAGGTACCCGGAAATGCATAGCTCATAGTTTTCTCCTAACTCATTCCAGCCGGAACAGCCGGCGGGCGTTCTCATCAGTTTTCTGCCCCAGCCATTCGGGGTCTTCGTGTCGCCAGGTGGCCACCTGCCGGACGATATGAGGCAAAAAACAGGGTTCGTTGCGGCGAGATGCAGGTTTCGGATGTAAATCTCGGGGCAACAGATAGGGGGCGTCGGTTTCCAACAACAGACGCTCAGCCGGGATCTGCAGTAGCAGTGCACGCAATTCCAAGCCACGCCGTTCATCACAGACCCAACCGGTAATACCGATCGACAAGCCTAGCGACAAACAGCCTTCTAATTCTTCAGCAGTACCCGTAAAACAGTGCACCACTGCCGCGGGCAGTTTATCTAACCAGGGTGCCAACAGCGCGGCAAAACGTGCGTGCGCATCGCGGCAATGAAGAAATACCGGCATCGCCAGCTCTGCGGCCAACGCAAGTTGAGCGCTGAATGCCTTTTCTTGTTGCTCTGGCGTGGAAAAGTTACGGTTAAAATCCAAACCACATTCACCCACTGCCGCGACGTGCGGCCGAGAGGCCAATTCATGTATGTGTTCAGCAACCCGCTCGTCCCAACTGCTGGCATGATGTGGATGCACGCCCGCGGTGGACCAACAATAGCCGGTATGTAACAGGGCCAGCTCACTGGCGGCCTGACTCTCCGGCAGATCCGTACCGGTAATCAGCATCCCTTTCACGCCGGCGACGCGTGCGCGCTCCAGCACGGCTGAGCGGTCTTTGGCAAACTGTGAACTGGTGAGATTGACGCCGATATCAAACATGGTTTTCCCAAAGTAAAAGCCGCCCAGCGGGCGGCTTTAGACAAACAGAAATCAAGATGCAGGGGGCTCATCGCCCTCATCTTCTTCTTCCGGCTGCGGACGACGTTTACCCGTATAGAAACGGGCAAAGAACACACCCACTTCAAACAACAGATACATCGGTATCGCCAGCAGGGTTTGCGAGAACACATCCGGTGGCGTCAACAACATGCCAACCACGAAAGCCCCTACCAACACGTACGGACGTTTCTTTTTCAAATCTTCCGGTGAAGTGACGCCACTCCAACACAGCAGAATAATGGCAACAGGCACCTCAAACGCAACGCCAAACGCCATAAACAGCGCCATGACGAAATCAAGGTAGTTATTGATGTCGGTCGCAATCATCACCCCGGCGGGTGCGGTCTTGGCAAAAAAACCAAACGCCAACGGGAACACGATAAAGTAGGCAAACGCCATGCCGAGATAAAACAGCAGGCTGCTCGACACCAACAAGGGCATCATCAATCGGCGTTCATGCTTGTATAACGCCGGTGCGATAAATGACCAGACCTGATACAGAATCACGGGTGCAGCGACAAACACCGAAACGATCATGGTCAACTTGATCGGCGTGAAGAACGGTGAGGCCACGTCGGTGGCGATCATGCTCGCGCCGGCAGGTAGCTGCTTGATCAACGGTGCAGACACCAGTTGATAGATGTCATTGGCGAAAAACACCAGCACCAGGAAGATCGCCAGTATGCTGATAATTGAGTTTAACAACCGCTTACGCAGTTCTATCAGATGACTGATAAGGGGTTGGGTATCTTCAACAGCCATGTTTTAACGATCGCCACTAGGTTGGTGAGACGCGGGGGTTTTATCCGCAACAGGTTCTGGGTTTGCCTGAACGGCTGACGCTACCGGTTGTTTAGCGGGCGTGATTGCCGGCTGTTCAACCTGCGGCGTTGCCGTAACCGCCGGCTCCGGTACTGCAGCCGGAGACGACGCAACAGCCGCAGCCTCTGCCGGCGTCACGCCATCATGAATGGCTTCCGGGTCGGTGACCAGAGGGTTATGAATAGTGTGTGCTGGCTCGGTCTTGCTGTCGCCCTGATAAGAACGTTTCAGCGATTCCGCCGCGTCTTTCAGCTCATCCATTGACGCCTTTAACTCTGGCGACAAATTCTGCATGCCTGCCTTCTCTACCTTTTTCAGGCTGTCCTGCAGTTCCTGCAGTTTCAGTTCCTGAGTAAGTTCGTTCTGCACCGAAGCCGCCAACGAACGCAGCGCGCGGATCCAGCCCGAAACTGTTCTTACCGCTACCGGTAGCCGTTCCGGCCCGAGTACCACCAGGCCAATAACCAGAACCAGCAACAGTTCACTAAACCCAATGTCAAACACGGTTTATACCTGCTCTTTGTTCTTCGACTCTTCCGCTTTCACTTCCGGCTGCTTATCGGTAATAGGCTTGGCCGTGAAGTCAGCGTCATCCAGGCTGCTTTTCTCAGCCGTGTTGGTCGGCGGCGTGTTGTCATCGCCGATCGCCTTTTTGAAACCCTTGATTGATGCACCGAGATCGGACCCCAGGGTACGGAGCTTTTTGGTACCAAACAGCAGCACCACGATCACTGCGATGATCAACAATTGCGTAATACTAATACCGCCCATTGCAATTACCTCTATTTTTACAGGGTTTTTTCAAAATCCGTCGCATTATACGGCAGATTTTACCAGAGTTTCTAACCAATTCAGGCAGTTCGCTTCCAGCCTATCAGCCAGGAAACGATGCCGGCTGCTATCAGCCATGCGGGGAATACAGCAACCTCGCCCAATAGCAAAATCGTACCGCTGACTATCAGTGTAGCGCCAACGCCGAACAAATAACGCGATTGTCCCTGACGAACACGCTGGGCCTGCATCTGATTAGTCAGCTTATCAACACTTTGTTGCAACAGCTTATGCTGCTGCAGACTATCGTAAAATAATTCAGGCAGTTCAGGCAGTTTCTCTGCCCAAAACGGCGCTTTTTCTTTCAGGGCGCGGATCACTGCCGGTATACCGACCTGGTCACGCATCCAGCTTTCCAGGAACGGCTTGGCCGTCGTCCACAAATCCAACTGTGGGTAAAGCTGTCGGCCCAGACCTTCAACATACAGCAAGGTCTTCTGCAATAACACCAGTTGGGGTTGCACTTCCATATTGAATCGACGCGCGGTATTGAACAGGTTCAACAGCACGTTGCCAAACGAAATTTCCTCCAACGGCTTCTCGAAGATCGGCTCACACACGGTACGGATAGCGAACTCAAAATCCTCGACGTTGGTATCGCGCGGTACCCAGCCAGAATCAACATGCAACTCCGCAACCTTGCGGTAATCACGATTGAAGAAGGCAATAAAGTTTTCCGCCAGATAGCGTTTATCGTCCTTGTTCAACGAGCCAACAATACCGCAGTCGATGCCGATATAGCAGGGGTCTTCAGGATGTTCATAGCTGACGAAAATATTACCGGGATGCATGTCTGCATGGAAGAAGCTGTCACGGAAGACCTGGGTAAAGAATACCTGAACCCCACGTTCAGCCAACAGTTTCATGTTGGTGCCCTGCTTTTCCAGCGTCTCAATATCCGAAACAGGGATGCCGTAAATGCGTTCCATGACCAGCACGCTTTCGCGGCAGTAGTCCGAATACACTTCCGGCACGTACAACATAGGACTACCGTCGAAATTGCGACGCAACTGGATGGCGTTAGCCGCTTCACGCAGCAGATTCAGCTCGTCCAGCAAAGTCTTTTCATACTCGCGCACCACTTCACGCGGACGCAGGCGTCGACCATCCGGCATCAGCTTGGGCACCCAAGCCGCTAAACGATACATCAGGCGCACATCGGCCTTGATGATTGGCCCGATATCCGGCCGAATCACCTTCAGCACCACTTCCTGCCCGGTCGTTTTTAGCCGCGCGGTATGCACCTGGGCTATCGATGCCGAGGCCAGCGCCTGTTGGTCAAAATCATCAAACCAAGTTTCCAGCGGGCCGCCCATCGCCAATTCAATATGCTTACGCGCTAGCGCACCGTCGAAAGGAGCAACCCGGTCCTGCAACAACGTCAGTTGATCGGCGATCTGTGGTGGGAACAGGTCGCGACGAGTAGACATCATCTGGCCAAACTTAATCCATACCGGCCCCAACTCCTGCAAAGCCAGACGTAGACGCTCACCCAAGGGTTTATCTGCATGGCGGTTTGGCATCCAGAAAAGCAGGCGGCGGCCAAATCGCAGTGGCCACGTCAAACGCATCTTGGGGATCAGTTCATCCAGGCCATAGCTGAGAAAAACGCGGACGATCAAATACAGGCGGCGTAGTTCGCCAGGGGTCATCGTTTACCCTCCAACTTGTCCATACGGGCAATCAGCGCATCGGCGTTGCGAACGGTGGCATCAACCTCTTCATTGAACCACACAACTTCCAATGGGCCCGGTGCTACACGCCACTCTTCCGTCAGTGTTTCAGCCACATAATGCTGCTGACGCTGTAAGCCTGCTTTCAGCAGGTTCGCGCCCTTGCCCAGAACCTGCGTGACACCCTGCGCGGCAATATCGCCAATGTAAGGTGCCAGCCATTCCGCCGGATCCCACTCTGCCAGATCAAGCAACCCAACCAGTTGTTGCACGACCTGAATGTCGCCTTCGACAATCAAGTCGCCGCTGCGCATCAATGGCGAAAGCTGTTGGCGATCCCGCAATTTAAGCAGCACCGAAATACGGCTGCGCACCGTGCAGTCGGCAGTGTCATCAGACTGACCAAGCACATCCACACGCTGTTCACTGAAGATCAACACCAGCGGAGAGGCAAGTTCCTGCAGCTCAATACGTAAAACCTTGCCGGCCAGCCGCTGACGAGCCGCCTTCATGCTGCGATCGCGGAACAGCAGACTGTTGAGGGATGTTTCCAGTACGCCGGTCAACAACGGGGTTAACAGCATCGGCATATCCATATCAGAACTTGAAGCCACGGTGCAGGGCCACAATACCGCCGGTCAGGTTAAAATAGGTCACGTTGTCAAAACCGGCGGCCCCCATCATGCCCTTCAGCGTTTCCTGATCGGGATGCATGCGGATCGACTCGGCGAGATAGCGGTAGCTTTCCGGATCCTTGACCACCAGCTCGCCGATTTTCGGCAGCACGTGGAACGAGTAAGCGTCATAGGCTTTGCTCAGTGGTGCCAGCAAGGGTTTGGAGAACTCCAACACCAACAGACGGCCACCTGGCTTGAGCACACGGAACATCGAGCGCAGCGCTTTGTCTTTGTCGGTGACGTTGCGCAGGCCAAAGGAAATGGTGATGCAGTCAAAATAGTTATCAGGGAACGGCAACGCTTCGGCATTGGCCTGTACGTAGCTGATGTTGCCGACAATGCCGCGATCGCGCAGTTTCTCGCGCCCCATCTTCAGCATGGAATCGTTAATGTCCGCCAGCACCACCTGCCCCTGTTCACCGACCATGCGAGAGAACTTGGCGGCCAGGTCACCGGTGCCACCGGCCAGATCCAACACCCGCTGCCCACGGCGCACGCCGCTGCAATCAATGGTAAAACGCTTCCAGATACGGTGGATGCCAAACGACATCAGGTCGTTCATCACGTCATACTTTGCGGCTACCGAATGAAAAACGTCTGCCACCATGGCCTGCTTTTCGTCTCGAGCTACGGTGCGAAAACCGAAATCGGTGGTTTCCTGCGGTTGATCTGCCATTGTCCTGCCTGCTATTCAGTCAATTTAGTGTGGTGGAGTGTACCAGAACCCCACGGAATACCCCACCTCGCAGCGGTTGTCATCCCTGCGATGCGGAGCGTGGCTCCTCGACGGCGTCGTCGCCTTCCGCCTCCGGCAGCGCGTCAACGTTATCGTCGTCCGCCGCCTCAAATTCTTCATCATGCTGCGCGCTGGCCTGCTGAGCCAGCAGCGGATTGATCGGCCTTTTCACCTCAACCCCCAGTGCGCGGAACCCCTCGGTCTGCCCGATAAGATTACCACGGCCTTCGCTCAGTTTGTTCATCGCCAGACGATAACTCCCCTGGGCCTTGTCCAGGCTCTGTCCCAGCGATGACATATCATCAACGAACAGCCGCATTTTGTCATACAGCCGTGCCGCCCGGTCAGCAATGCGTTGTGCATTCTGGCTCTGATGCTCATAGCGCCAAAGATTGGTGATGGTGCGTAATGCCACCAATAGCGTGGTTGGGCTGACCAGCATGATGTTGTGTTTTAGTGCATCGCTAATCAGCTCCGGCTCACGGTCGATAGCCAACAGGAAGGCCGGCTCCACTGGAATAAACATCAGCACGTAGTCCAGCGAACGCAGGCCAGGCAATTGCTGGTAATCCTTGCGTCCAAGCAGGCGGATATGGCCGCGCAACGAAGCAATATGTTCATTCAACGCCGCCTCACGCTCTGCTTCATCTTCACTATTGAAGTAACGTTCGTAGGCCACCAACGACATTTTTGCATCGATCACCACGTCCTTGCCCTGAGGCAAACGCACGATCACATCGGGTTGCATGCGGCTCTGGTGATCCACCCGCACGTTAACCTGGGTTTCATACTCATGTCCCTCACGCAGGCCAGAGGCTTCGAGCACCCGGCTCAGTACCACCTCACCCCAGTTACCCTGAGTTTTATTATCCCCTTTCAAAGCCTTGGTGAGGTTGATGGCTTCGCGCGCCATCTGCGCATTGAGCTGCTGCAGATTACGTATTTCGTGGGTCAAAGTATGGCGTTCGCGTGCTTCCTGGCCGAAACTGTCCTGCACCTGACGGCGGAAACCGTCCAGTTGCTCACGCAGCGGCAGCAACAGGCGATCCAAGCTTTGCTTATTCTGTTCGTCCACCTTGCGCCCGCTATGTTCAAAAATGCGGTTGGCCAAATTTTCGAATTGGGTGGTGAGGCGTTGTTCGCTGTTAATCAATAGACGCTGTTTTTCCTCCGCCGCCATACGGGTTTCTTCCAGACGGATTGTCACCTCACGCAACTCGGCTTCCTGAGCGCTGTTCACTTCACGTTGGGCTCGCAGTTCCTGGTTCAACTGCTCACATTCTGTACGCCAGTGATTAAGCTGCTGAAGCTTTTCATGCCCGGCCGCCAACTGACTGTGCAGATTACGTAATTCCAGCTCAGTCTGGCGCATGTGTTGCTCATTACGCTGCAGTACTTCCTGTCGGGATGCGGTTTCCTGCTGCGCCTGTTGCAGCGATTGTTCCAGCAGTCGTAGCTCGGTTTCATGCTGTGCCTGTGTCTGTTGCACACGCAAGCTGGCAATAAGCCACCCCAATAGCAGACCGATAGCTACCCCACCTATACCGTAAATTAAACTGGTATCCACCCTGCCTCCTGTTACACCTGACTGTTCCGGCTTTTTATACGCCTATTGCCCGTCACGTTAAGGGGAGGCTGTATGGATGTCCAGCTTGATTGTGTCTCGATGGCGTAATATTGCGAAACGCTGCGCAACTCAGCTAAAGATTAGCTAAACCACTGGCTTAACCATTTAATGCCAAACGCACCCGGCGCGAGGATACCGAACGCCCAGATCATCGCCGACGTGACATTGGCCACCTGGAAATAACGCTGGGGCATGCCGCAAATGCCACCAACCAGCGGTACCACGGCACGCAATGGGCCGAAAAAGCGACCGATGAAAATACCCAGGACACCCCAACGTTCAAAAAACGCATGGCCCCGCGTCAATAATTGCGGATTGCGCGATAGCGGCCACATGTGCGCAACGCGATCCTGATAGTGGTAGCCAATCCAGTAAGAAAGCCAATCGCCGAAGAATGCACCGGCAGCCGCAGCAGCCCAAATCGGCCAAAATGCGATGCCGCTTTCGCCAATCAGCGCCCCCAAGGCGAGCAAAATCACCGTAGCCGGTAACAACAGCGACAAGAAAGCCAGCGATTCGCCAAATGCCAAGAAGAAGATAATCGGGATGGCCCAGTTTTCGTGCTGGCGCACGGTTTCGCTGACCCAGTGGATAATGTCATTGAGGCTCAATACAGGCTCCTGATATGGGATTTATCCCCCAAGAATACTGAATGCCAGCCGGGGCAGATTAAACCCCGGTTAAACATCAGCACGGTTTACTCGAGGTAAAACGCCTGCAGCGCTTCACGCTGTTCCTGGCCCAAGCCGTATTCCGCTTCAAGCCAACGATCGGTAGAGCCATGTTGCTCACGAATACAACTCAGTGCGGTCATCAGGAACTCTTCACGGGCGCTGAGCACGTAAGCAAACTGTTTCAACGCAGAATCATTCAGGCGAATCGACAGTTGATCCAGCATGTGTTCACGGAACGTTGCCAGCGTGGTTTCAGTTAACAGGTAATCTTCCACAACCGTCGCTTCATCAGCTCCCAGTGCAAATAACACCAACGCCGATCCTATTCCCGTGCGATCCTTGCCGACCGCACAATGCTGGACGATCGCCCCGTGATCCGCCTTACTCAGCAGTTGTGCCAACTGTTTATACGCCGCATTGCCGAACGGTAATCGGCGGTACAGTTCCAGCATAAACATTTGGGCATCGAAACCGGCGAGCGTTTCACTGTTTAGCATTTCCAAATTGGCGTTGACTTCATTGCTCAGCGGGTTGGCCGGGAAATGATGATAATCGGCACCGCGCCACAGAACATCAGGCTTGGCCTGCACTTCATCGGCATCACGGTAATCCAGCACCGAACGAACAGGCACGCCGGCCAGGAAAGTGCAGTCATTTTCCGTCAGGCGCTCTAGCGAGCCGGAACGAAACAACAGGCCACGTTTGATACGGCGACCATCGGTGACGCTATTGCCCCCAAGATCACGAAAATTAATGCCGCCATCAAGCGGTGCCAATGAAGGATGAAGCAGGATCTGTGCGGTCATAGACGTCCTCGTTGTTACTGTCTGAAAAAACGCAACCTCTGATAGCATCGGTAGAACCGGGCTCAACGGATTAAAGAGGTGGCCAGGTCGGGCACCCTCAGGCGCTTACTCAGGTAAGTCACTGGGGTGACAAATCTGCCGGGAGCAGATTTGAACGCTGCTCGCAGCGGCCCCGTAAGGGGTTTGACCCAAGAACGGGCCACATAACTGACGGCAGCCAACAACGCTGCAACGTGAAAGACGATGGGTTATAACCGTAACAGATTACGACTGAATGACAAAACGGGCCGCGGGACGGCCCATTGAATTGCAGAGGAATTACAGCAGGCGGCGTGCCGCATCAACCACGATCTGCACCGCTTTGCTTTCGGTGTTTTTCATGGTTTCCGCATTCGGGATTTCTTGCTGGGTGCGGTTAACGATCACACCGGCAACCATACCCGCACGCAGGCCTTGGCTTGCACACATGGTCAGCAGCGTGGCCGATTCCATTTCATAGTTCATTACACCCATCGACTGCCACTCTTCCATCGAGCCTTTGAAACGGCTAACCACGCGACCGGAGTAGGTATCGTAACGTTCCTGACCTGGATAGAAGGTATCGGAAGACGCGGTAACGCCAATGTGCGTGGTCGCACCCGCAGCTTTAGCCGCTTCGACCAATGCAGTGGTACAGGTGAAATCGGCCACGGCCGGGAATTCCATCGGTGCAAAGTGCAAGCTCGCGCCATCAAGGCGAACTGCCGCAGTGGTCACCAGCACGTCACCGACATTGATGTTTGACTGGATCGCGCCCGTGGTGCCGATACGCAAGAAGGTCCGGATACCCAACTGCGCCAGCTCTTCAACGGCGATAGACGTAGACGGGCCACCGATACCGGTGGAGCAGACGATAACGGCCTTACCGTCCAGCTCTGCACGCCATGAGGTAAATTCACGATGGGAAGCCAGATGCACCGGATTTTCCATCAGCTTGGCAATTTTCTCTACGCGCTGTGGATCGCCAGGAACGATGGCAAGCTGGGCCCCTTGTAAATCGTTTTTAGTGAGGCCGAGATGAAAAACGTCAGATTGAGACATGCGAGACTCCTCATAGATCATGTTTATTGGGAGGAACAAAAAAGTACTCTACTGAAAATCGCCACTCAATTTAGTGACGACCATCACTTTGAATAAAGAAACAAAATGCAATCTACATAATTTTCGTGACTATGGTCACAAAAATAAGCCAAAAGGCCGATATATGCACCTCAGTTGCCACAAGTCTAGCTGACAAACTGTACGGCCGTTTCCCGCGGTGCGTCTCCGATCGCAAAGGCCTGTTCTCTAGCCCACTATTTACGCGACCTCAGAAAATACGCCCCGTTTATCGGCAACTTAGCCATATAAACGGCAGCTAACGCACCTTATGGCACTCCTAGGTGTCAACATGCGTAATAGCATGATAAAAAGACAACAAAAATGCAGTAAAGCCAGATAATTAACCGTTTTTTACAGACTTGACCGAAAATGCTCAACTCGATGCCAATAACGCGTAATCTTTCCTATAGTTAATCTCAGCGCTTTTCTCTATTGCACGGAGACCGCAATGAAAACCGATCATGTGATGACATTAAAACAGGCTCAGGGGGGATTCACCCCTGCCGTAACACCGTTGGCTGCCTCAACCATTCTTACCGATGAACAAGGCATTCATGCAGGGGAAACCACCATTCCTTCGCAGGGCGACAATCTGCCGGCCTATATCGCCAAACCGGCAGATCACAGTGGCCCATTCCCGGTTGTGCTGGTGGTACAGGAAATTTTTGGCGTCCATGAACATATCCAGGACGTGTGCCGTCGTTTGGCAAAGCAAGGCTATCTGGCGATTGCACCTGAGCTGTATTTCCGTCAGGGGGATGCCAAAGATTACACCGACATCGGTGAACTGTTTCAAAAGCTGGTGAACAAAGTGCCAGATCGCCAGGTATTGGCGGATTTGGATCATGCAGCACATTGGGCGACCCGTCACGGCGGGGACGCAGGCAAGTTGACCATTACCGGTTTTTGCTGGGGCGGGCGTATTACCTGGCTGTATGCGGCCCATAACCCGCAGTTAAAGGCTGCCGTCGCTTGGTATGGCAAACTGGTGGGTGAAAAAACGCTTAACTCGCCAAAGTTTCCGGTCGATATCGCCACGCAGCTCTCCGCCCCCGTGCTTGGGCTGTACGGCGGTCAGGACAGCAGTATCCCACTGGATACCGTAGAGAGCATGCGCCAGGCGATCCGTGCGGCTAACGCCAGCGCAGAAATCGTGGTTTACCCTGAAGCCGGCCACGCCTTCAATGCCGACTACCGTCCAAGTTATGACGCCGAAGCGGCAGAAGATGGCTGGCAGCGCATGCTGGCATGGTTTGCTCAGCATGGCGTACCTGGCATTAAATAACGCCCAGTCCCTCAGCAACGGCTGAGGGCATAAGAAAGGGCGCCGAGGCGCCCTGAATCATCACATCAAACCCTCACTCCATTTTTTGCGACGATTAATCCTGCAGCTCACGCAAGCGCTGTGCAGCCAACACCATGTTGGCCAATGATTGGCGGGTTTCCGGCCAACCGCGGGTTTTCAGGCCGCAGTCTGGGTTAACCCACAGGCGCTCTGCCGGGATGTTCTGCGCGGCCTTACGCAACAACGCTTCGATCCATTCCACGCTTGGCACGTTTGGCGAGTGAATGTCATACACGCCCGGCCCGATTTCGTTTGGATACTCAAACTCTTTGAAGGCTTCCAACAGGTCCATATCGGAACGCGAGGTTTCGATGGTGATCACGTCAGCATCCAACGCGGCAATCGAATCCATGATGTCGTTAAACTCGCAGTAACACATGTGGGTGTGGATCTGCGTGTCATCTTGCGCCACAGCGGCATTCAGTTTAAACGCATCTACCGCCCAGTTCAGGTAAGCTGCCCAGTCAGATTGACGCAGCGGCAGACCTTCACGCAGTGCAGGTTCATCAATCTGGATGATACCGATACCGGCCTTTTCCAGATCTTCCACTTCATCACGCAGCGCCAGAGCGATCTGTTTGGCAATCACTTCACGGGTCACGTCCTCACGCGGGAATGACCAGCAAAGAATGGTCACCGGACCGGTCAACATGCCTTTTACCGGCTTGTCTGTCAGCGACTGGGCATACTTCGCCCACTCAACGGTGATGGCTTGCGGTCGGCTGATATCTCCGATAATGACTGGCGGCTTCACGCAACGGGAACCGTAGCTTTGCACCCAGCCGTTTTGCGTGAAGACGAAGCCGTCGAGGTTCTCGCCGAAATATTCCACCATGTCATTACGCTCGGCTTCGCCGTGTACCAACACATCCAGACCCAGACGTTCTTGTTCAACGATCGCCTGTTTGATGTGTTCGCTGATGCTGGTGCGGTAGTTGCTGCCGTCCAGGCGCCCCTGCTTGAAGTCCAAACGCAGGCCACGAATTTCGGTAGTTTGTGGGAATGAACCAATAGTGGTTGTCGGCCAGGCCGGCAGATTGAAGCGCTCACGCTGTGCCTGAGCACGTTCGGCGTAAGGGCGCTGGCGTTCGCTGTCCTGTGCGGTAATCGCAGCCAGACGCTGGCCTACCTGCGCATTGTGCACGCGGCTGGATTGACGGCGGGCACGGATTGGCGCGCTGTAGGCGTCCAGCTCAGCCTGTTTGGCGGCGCCAGGCGCATTCAGTGCCGCGCTCAGCAGAGCCACTTCGGCACATTTTTGCAGGGCGAAGGCAAACCAGCTTTTCACTTCTTCATCCAGGCGGGTTTCCACGCTGAGATCGATTGGGCTGTGCAGCAGTGAACAAGAGGTACCAATCCACAACGGGCGGCTGCCAACCAAGGGGTGCAGGCGTTCGAACCAGGTGCTCAGATCGGCGCGCCAAACGTTGCGCCCATTAATGACGCCCAGAGATAATAGCCACTCTTTTGGCAGAGCCTGGTTTAAGGCGGCGATATCATCGTGCCCGGCAACCAGATCAACATGCAGCCCCTGTACCGGCAGTTCACGGACGGTATCCAGGTTGTGACCAATGCTGTCGAAGTAGGTCGTCAGCAACAGTTTGACCTGGCCCTGCAGCGCGTCATAAGCCGGTTTGAAGGCATTTAGCCATTCTGGTGGCAGTTCAAGCACCAGCGCAGGTTCGTCGATCTGCACCCATTCAACGCCGCGTTTTGCCAGTTCCGCCAACACCTGCTGATAAACCGGCAGGATCTCTTTCAGCAGCGACAGGCGGTCAAACTGCTCGCCCTTCACTTTGCCCAACCACAGGTAGGTTACCGGGCCCAGCAGCACCGGTTTAATTTTGTGGCCCAAGGCCAAGGCTTCGTCAACTTCATCCAGTAATTGAGTCCAACCCAATTTGAACTGCTGGCCTTTATGGAACTCAGGCACCATGTAGTGGTAGTTGGTATTAAACCATTTGGTCATTTCCGCCGCTGCTGCCGGTTCCCCGGTCGGCGCGCGACCACGGCCAAGACGGAACAAGGTATCGAGATCGATGGAACCGTCTTGATTCTGATGACGCGCCGGTACGTTACCCAGCAGTAAACTGGTGGTTAATACATGGTCGTACCAAGCGAAATCGCCGACCGGCACCAAATCCACCCCGGCCTGCTGTTGCTGTTGCCAATGACGAGCACGCAGCTCGCGGCCAACTGCCAGCAGTTCTTCCTGCGTTGAGCTGCCTGCCCAGTAGCTTTCCTGTGCTTTTTTCAGTTCACGTCGTAGCCCAACGCGAGGAAAACCCAGTGTGTGATTTAAAATTGCCATCGTCATATTCCCCATTTAGCCGTCCAGATGTTTACACATCCATAATCCGCAGGTACTGTATTCACCACAAGCGCAATTTATTCACTGTCACTGTGAAGGACTCTCATGATCGAACTGAAACACTTACGGACGCTGCAGGCTCTGCGCAATACCGGTTCGCTAGCGGCCGCCGCGGCCCAACTCCATCAGACACAGTCTGCACTGTCACATCAGTTCAGCGATCTGGAGCAACGTCTGGGCTTCAAACTGTTCGTTCGCAAGAGCCAACCGCTGCGCTTTACCGCGCAGGGAGAGATCCTGTTGCAGCTGGCAGAACAGGTGCTGCCGCAAATTCAGCAGGCGTTGCAGGCGTGTCACGAACCTCATCAGACAACGTTGCGTATCGCCATCGAGTGCCACAGTTGTATTCAGTGGCTGACGCCAGCGTTGGATAATTTCCGTCAGAGCTGGCCGCAGGTCGTGATGGACTTCAAGTCTGGCGTCACCTTTGATCCTCAACCCGCCTTGCAACAGGGTGAACTGGATCTGGTACTGACCTCCGATATTCTGCCGCGCAGCGGTCTGCACTATTCGCCGATGTTTGATTTCGAAGTGCGACTGGTGTTGGCACCGGATCATCCGCTGGCCAGCAAGTTGCACATTACGCCTGAGGATTTGAGCGACGAAACGTTGATGATTTATCCGGTACAGCGCCAACGGTTGGATATCTGGCGCCATTTTCTGCAACCGGCAGGCATTAACCCGGCATTGAAAAACGTGGATAACACCCTGTTGCTTATCCAGATGGTGTCAGCACGGATGGGGATTGCAGCGTTGCCGCACTGGGTGGTGGAAAGCTTTGAGCGCCAGGGATTGGTTGTGACCAAAACCCTGGGCGACGGTCTGTGGAGCCGCTTGTATGCCGCCGTGCGCGACGGGGAGCAACGGCAGGCAGTAACGGAAGCCTTTATCCGTTCGGCACGCCAGCACGCCTGTAATCATCTGCCTTTCGTGCGTGATGCCGAACGCCCAGGCGCCGGTGTCACCAGCGTTAAACCGCTGGCTTCACAACCTTGACGATAAGGGCTTCCTGCGCTTGAGGAGCCCTGTCTATTTACTGATTATTTTGGGCGCCACCCAACGGCGATGTACCCACAGGGAAGCAACAATCACTGCCCCACCGATAATAAAACTTGGCCAGTGTGGCTGTTGCTGCCAGATGGCTAGATTTACCAGCAACCCAGCAGGCACATGCATGTTATTCATGATACCCAGGGTTCCTGCATCCACCTGCGTTGCGCCGTAGTTCCACATGAAATAACCCAGCCCAGAGGCCACCACGCCCAGCCACACCAGAATGCCCCATTGCAGATCGGTCGTCGGTAACTGATTTGGGTTGCCCCACAAGCACCAGGCTACCACCGCCACCACTAACGCCCCCAGGTAGAACCAGGAAAACGCGGTATGCTGTGGCAACGGGTGCACTTCCATCAAGCGCTTGTAACCCACCATGCCGATGGCAAAGCTGATATTCGCCGCCTGCACCAGCAGTAATCCCCACCAGAAATGTTCACTCAGTTGATGGTAGCGGATGATCGCCGCCCCCAATACCGCCAGCAATGCACTGAGCACATAGCTCCAGCGCAAGCGTTGACCGCTGATCAGATCGTAAATCAGCGTGACATACAGCGGCGTCAGTACGGTAAACAGCAAGAATTCTGGCACAGTTAAATACATGTACGCACGGAAGCTGAACAGGTACATGATGCCAAGCTGACAGGCCCCCACCAGCATGTACATCAGAATTACTTTCGGTTTTATATTGCGCCAACGCAGGAAAGGCAGGAACACCAGTGCCGCAAGGCCAATGCGCATCAGCACCGAGAACCAGCTGTCGACATGGCCCGCCAGATATTCGCCAATGAGGCTGAAAGAGAACGCCCACAGGATGGTAGTAATTACCAGAAGCAGCACGATGGGTTCACCCTAGAAAGTCGGAAAGGGCGATTGTAACGGATGGCGGGATAGGTCGCGACGAAAAGGCAGTTTACATCTGCGCAAAATACAAACTATCAGCAAGTTTTCACCAATAGGTTAGGCTTAATGAAAACGAAGTCGAGGTAAATGCCATGAAAAGCTATCACATGCTGTACAGCCTGTTATTAGTGTCAGGATTGGCCACTGCGGCCAACGGTGTCACCGATCTCAGCTCGCAGCAGCAGTTTCTCAACCAACGTAATCAACACGTACAACAACAGCGTATGCTGAATAACCAGCAGTTGGATCAGCGCCGTTTGCAGCAACAGCGGCAATTTGACAACAACCAACAACAATTGCTGCGAAATTCGCCGAACGGTGGCCAACTGCTGCCAAATGGTAACCAACCGCGCAACCCGTTCGATCGCACCACACCTTCGGTACCCCAGGCGCCGCTGCCGACGCCTGTAAACAGAGGTTAACCGTTTGGAAAATCAGGCCCGATTAAATCGATCCGGTCAGTACAAATGCAATCAACGCCCCAGTTCAACAGCAGGCGCGCACGCGCCGGCTGGTTAACGGTATAAACCAGAATGCGCAAGCCTGCGGCTTTCAGTGTCGCAACGCGTTCGGCAGTCAGCTCTTTATGGTTGATGTGTAATGACACACAACCCAACCGTTGTGTCAGCGCTTGCCAGTTGTCATCCCACTCATCCAGCAACAAACCACGCGGCAATTCCGGTACGGTGCGTTGTGCCGCCTCAAGCGCTTCAACCGAGAACGAAGAGAGCAAAGGATCGGTCTGCCCCTGCCACAGCAGGCGTGCCGCCAGCGCCACCACCCGACCTGTTTCGTCGTCACTGCCAGTAGTGGGTTTGATTTCAATGTTCGCCATCATGCCATGCTGCAAACAGCGTTCAGCCACCTCAGACAACAAAGGCAAACGTTCGCCCTTGTAGGCGGAGTTATACCAGTTGCCGGCATCGAGTTGAACCAGCTTGTCCCAAGGTAACTCACCCGCCACACCCCAGCCGTTGCTGGTGCGATCCAGGGTATCGTCATGCAAGAGAAAAATTTGCCCGTCCTGCGCCAGCTTCGCGTCGAACTCAATCATTTTGTGGCCGTGACGCGCGCCAACGTCGATCGCCGCGAGGGTATTTTCCGGCGCCAGAGAACCGCCGCCGCGATGGGCGACAATATGTGGATAAGGCCAGGCTGTGGTCATTGTTCCATCCGTAATCCGCTATCGGTATCAAAAAAGTGCAGCGCCTGTGCAGGCAGATGCAAATATAGCGTGCAGCCCGCTGCCGGCATAGCCTCATGCGAAAGCCGGGCGATCACACCATGCCCGCCCCACTGCCCATGAGCCAAATTGTCCGCCCCCAACAGCTCCAGCGTTTGCATCGTCAAGGGCACGCCACCCTGTTCATCAGGGGCCAGTTGAATATGCTCCGGGCGGATGCCGAGCGTCAACTGGCGTCCCCCCCACTGTGCTTTTGCCTGCGGTAATTTCAGCATCATGCCATCCGCCAACCGCAGCTGGCTGCCGTCAGCGCTCAACGTTCCGGGCAACAGGTTCATGGCCGGTGACCCAATAAAACTGGCGACAAACAACGATGCCGGGCGCTGATAAACCTCGCTCGGTGTACCAATTTGCTCCGCCACGCCTTTGTTCATCACAATCACCCGCTGCGCCAGCGTCATCGCTTCCACCTGATCGTGCGTCACGTACAGGCTGGTGGTTTTCAGTCGGCGATGCAATTGCTGCAATTCCAGACGCATCTGCACGCGCAGTTTGGCATCCAGGTTAGACAATGGCTCATCAAACAGAAACACCGCGGGCTCACGCACGATAGCGCGCCCCATGGCCACCCGTTGACGCTGGCCACCGGAAAGCTCACGCGGTTTGCGTTGCAACAGCGGCTCCAGCTCCAAAATACGTGCCGCGTCTTCGACCCGTTGTTGGATATGCTGTTTGCCAAAACCGCGAATTTTCAGGCCATAGGCCATGTTGTCATACACGCTCATGTGTGGATACAGCGCGTAGTTTTGGAACACCATCGCGATGCCGCGATCTTTGGGCTCCATATCCGTCACGCGCTGGCTGTCGATGTAAATATCGCCGCTGGTGGTACGTTCCAACCCGGCGACCATGCGCAATAGCGTCGATTTACCGCAGCCGGACGGACCGACCATCACGATAAATTCACCGTCCGCCACGTCGAGATCGATCTGCTTAATCACCGGCGTTTTTCCGTCGTAGGATTTGGTGACTGCCTGTAGTTTTAAACCTGCCATGTGAACATTTCTCTCATTACTTCTCGCTGTCGACGAGACCGCGCACAAACCAGCGCTGCATCAGAAGAACCACCGCCAACGGTGGGATTAAAGTCAGAATCATCGCCGCCATAACCTGATTCCACTGGGTCGGGGCACCAGAGGTGGAGATCATGCTTTTGATGCCCGCCACCGCAGTACCCATTGAGGCATCGCTGGTGATCAGGATCGGCCACAGGTACTGGTTCCAGCCGTAGATAAAGGTAATGACAAACAATGCCGCCAGGTTGGTCTTCGACAGAGGCAGTACGATGTCCCAAAAGAAGCGCATCGGCCCAGCGCCATCAATACGCGCGGCTTCCAGCAGCTCGTCCGGTAGCGTCATAAAGAATTGTCGCAGCAGGAAGGTGGCCGTCGCAGATGCCATCAGCGGCAGCGTCAGGCCGGTGTAGCTGTCCAATAGGTTGAGGTTGGAGATCACCTCTACCGTTGGGAAAATGCGCACTTCCACCGGCAGCATCAGGGTGAGGAATATCAGCCAGAAAAACAGGCTGCGTAGCGGGAAACGGAAATACACGATGGCGTAGGCCGACAGCACCGACACCACAATTTTGCCGAAGGTGATGGCCAACGCCATGATCACGCTATTGAGCAACAGCAGCGAAAACGGCACCTTAAGGTTGCCCACACCGCCCTGCCAAATGTTGCTGATGTTTTCCCACAGATGCCCCCCCGGGATAAGGGTCATCGGCACTTGAAACACCTCTTTATCGTCCAACGTAGCGGCGACAAAGGCCACGTACAGCGGGAACAACACCACCAGCACGCCGATAATCAGCATTACGTGGCTGAAGATATCCAGCCCGCGTCGGTTCTCAATCATTGGTAACGCACCTTACGTTCGACAAAACGGAACTGGATCACCGTCAGACCAATCACCAACAGCATCAGGATCACCGACTGCGCCGCTGAGCTGGACAGATCCAGGCCCGCAAAGCCTTCGCGGTAGATCTTGTAGATCAACGTGGTCGTGGACTGTACCGGCCCGCCGCCAGTCGCGGCATCGATCACCGGGAAGGTATCGAAGAAGGCATACACCAGGTTCACGACCAGCAGGAAAAAGCTCACCGGCGTGATCAACGGCAATACCAGGTTGAAGAAACGACGTACCGGGCCAGCACCGTCAATGGCTGCCGCTTCGACCAGAGAGCGCGGAATGGACTGTAACGCCGCCAGGAAAAACAGAAAGTTATAGCTGATTTGCTGCCATACCGACGCCAGCACCACCAAGAACATCGCTTGTCCGCTGTTCTGCGCATGGTTCCAGTTGTAGCCCACCCCATTGAGGAAGTGGGTAATCAACCCCAGACCCGGGTTAAACAGGAAGATCCACAGCACCGCCGCCACCGCAGGGGCCACGGCATAAGGCAAAATCATCAGCGTCCGGTAAATCCGGCTGCCGCGCAGCACATAATCCACCAACGCGGCGAAGAACAACGACACCACCAGCCCGATACCTGCGACCAGGAAACTGAAAATCAGCGTGGTATAAAACGAATCGAGGTAGTACGGGTCGTGGAACAACTGGGTAAAGTTATCCAGCCCGACAAACTGGCTGGACAGACCAAACGGATCGAGGCTTTGCACTGAATACCACAGCGCCTCACCGGCAGGCCACAGGAAGAAGATTGCGGTAATCAACAGCTGCGGCAGCACCAATACATAGGGCAACCAGCTACAGCCGAAACCGGGACGATGTGAGCTCATAATCAGGGACTCATGAAGACAAAAGACGGGCGACTCGGCCCATGGCGTCGCGAGCAAAGCCAGTCTGGGTACGGACAGCGCACGGCTTCCGGCGCGGACACAACGTCCACGAGGAAAGCGAGCACTGCCCAATCCCAGAATGGCGAAACGCAGTAGCCGTTATTACTTAGTCTGAGACTCGAAACGACGCAGCAGGACATCACCACGCTGCACAGCGGCATCCAGCGCCTGTTGTGGCGTTTTCTTGCCGGTCCACACGCTTTCCAGCTCTTCATCCACGACGGTACGGATCTGCGGCATATTACCCAGACGCAGGCCCTTGGTGAAAGGCAATGGCGGCTTGTTCAGCATCTGACGCGTTGCTACATCAGCCCCAGGGTTCTTCTCATAGAAGCCCTGTTGCTTGGTCAGGTCGTACGCTGCGGTTGTGATCGGCAGATAACCGGTTTTCTGATGCCATTCGGCAGCGATTTCCGGTTGGGCCAGATACTGCAGGAATTCAGCGACACCCTTGTAAGTAGCGGCATCTTTGCCGTTCATCACCCACAAACTCGCGCCACCAATGATGGCGTTCTGTGGTGCATTTTTGGCATCAGCGTCATAAGGCATCATGCCTACACCGTAGTTAAATTTGGCGTAGTGCTTAATATCTGCCAGCGAACCGGAGGAGGCGGTAGTAATGGCGCAATCACCGCTGTAGAACTTCTCGGTAGATTCGTCTTTACGGCCAAAGTAGGTGAAATCACCCTTCTTGTTCATGTCTTCCAGCAGTTGGATATGCTTGACCTGAAGCGGTTTGTTGAACGTCAACTGAGCGCTGGTGCCACCGAACCCGTTATTTTCCGTGGCGAACGGCACACCGTGCCAGGCACTGAAGTTCTCGAGTTGGATCCAACCCTGCCAGCCACTCGCGTAGCCGCACTTCATACCGGCTTCACGCAGTTTAGCGGTATCCGCAGCCAGCTCTTGCCACGTTTTTGGTGGCTGGTCCGGGTTCAGGCCAGCCTTTTTGAAGGCATCTTTGTTGTAATACAGTACCGGGGTAGAGCTGTTGAACGGCTGAGACAGCAGGTGACCGCTCTTGTTGTCGGTGTAATAACCTGCCACCGTCGGCACGAACACCGACTCATCAAAATTGATACCGGCATCTTTAAACACTTCATACACTGGCTTGATCGCCTTACTGGCCATCATGGTTGCCGTGCCCACCTCATACACCTGCAAAATCGCCGGCGCTTTACCAGAGCGATAGGCTGCGATGCCCGCCGCCAGGTTCTGTTCGTAGTTACCTTTATAAACCGGAACAATTTTGACGTCGGGATGCGATTGGTTAAAGCGGTCCGCCAGGGAGTCCACTTCTTTACCCAGTTCGCCTTCCATCGAATGCCAGAACGGGATTTCGGTCGCCGCCAGTGCATGAGTGCTGACCGCCAGGGTCAACGCGACGCACAGCGTAGTTTTGCGAATAGCGTAGGTGAGCATGCCTAACTCCTGAAAAAAGCTGGTGTATCCCCTGCATCTTTCCAGTTGCCGCTGCGTTGGCTTCCCTTCATCACTCCTGTCACTTACCTCTGTAAGCTCCAGGGAATTATGGCGGTTGCCGCCTTGCTGCAACGTGAAATCTATTGGGGCAATAAGCGCGTGAGCGAAAAGAATCAGTTTTTTGTTCGGAAGCTAACATGCCATGTTCGAATGACAGAAAAATAACCGTGAGATGACAGTAATGTGACGAGAGGGTGAAGTGCAGGTTGCGGTTTGATGTCAGCGGCAGGGAATACTCCCCCGCCGCCGCGGGAATTACAGTGAGCGACGCAGGCGGGCTACAGCTTCTTGCATCTGCTGTTCAGTGGCCGTGGCAAACGACAGGCGGAAAGTCGAACGGTCCGGGTTGTCAGAGAAGAAGTATTCTCCTGGCACAAATACCACGCCCTGTTGCAGAGTGGTTTTCAGCCATTCGGTGGCGTTGAACGGCTGACGGAAACGCGCCCACAGAAACATTCCGCCTTTCGGCATATCGAAGCTGATATGCTCGCCCAACTCTTTCTCCACCAGGCCGGCCAGGATCTCACCTTTTTGCTTGTACGCCGCACGGATCTTTTCGATCTGCGCCGGTAAACGATCCAGTCCCAGATAACATTCTACAATGCTCTGTGACAACGCACTGGCATGCAGATCTGCCGCCTGCTTGATGATCGCCACTTTATGCAGCAAAAACGGCGGCAAAATCGCCCAACCCAAACGCAAGCCCGGTGCCAGGATCTTGGAGAAGGTCGAGGTGTAGATAATATTATCGGTATGGCCCAGCAACTGTTGGGAAACCTGGTGCAAGGTGGCGTTACGCTCGTCGGTGAAACGCAGCTCACCGTACGGGTCATCCTCAATAATCAGGAAGTTGTGCTCGGCCGCCAGCTTCACTAACAGCTCGCGGCGCGGTGCACTCAGCGTAATGCCGCTTGGGTTGCCGAAATTAGGCACAACGTACACACCTTTAATGCGCTGTGTCTTGAGCAGTTCTGCCAGTTCTTCAACCACCATGCCATCACTGTCGGATGACACCGACATGATGTTGGCCTCTGCCAGTTCCAGCGTCTGCAATGCCGCCAGATACGTCGGGCGCTCCACCACAAACACGTCGCCTGGGTTAACGATGGCACGCATCACCAGATCCAGCGCCTGCTGGGAACCCGCAGTCACCATCACTTCGTCGGCGGTAGCAGAAACACCGCGCTGGGCGCACAGCGCACAGATACGCTCGCGCAGCACTGGGCTACCTTCGGTCAAGCCATACTGGAAGGCACTCTTCGGTTGCTCAGTGATTGCCTGATGGGTTGCGATACTCAACCCTTCGAAATCAAACAGGGCATCAGAGGGGATGCCGCCCGCCAGCGAAATGACATTTTCCATCTTACTGTGCTTGAGCAATTCACGAATTGCCGAGCTTTTTACTTTTACGATGCGCTGCGCGAGTAACCCTTCTGTGTTCATTTCTTCTTCTCGTAATCGTTAAAAACTTTGTAGGGGCGCTGTATATTGCGGCCGAATCACTCGGGACGAATATATTCGTCCCCTACGGCTTTGACGGGTATTTCAACCGCCCAGATACGCCGACCTAACTGCTTCGTTTGCTAACAATGCGGCTCCCGTATCTTCCAACACCACGCGCCCGTTTTCCAGTACATAACCACGATCGGCCAATTTCAGCGCCTGATTGGCGTTTTGCTCCACCAGGAAGATCGTCATACCCTCTTCGCGCAGTTGCTGAATAATGTCAAAAATCTGCTGAATGATGATCGGCGCCAACCCCAGAGAGGGTTCATCGAGCAACAGTAACTTCGGCTGACTCATCAGCGCACGACCAATCGCCAACATCTGCTGTTCACCGCCGGACATGGTGCCAGAGCGCTGAGTACGGCGCTCCAACAGGCGCGGGAACAGGCTGAATACCCGTTCAATTCGCTGCTGATACTGATGACGATCGGCAAAGAAACCGCCCATCGCCAGATTCTCTTCCACGGTCATGCGCGAAAACACCCGCCGCCCTTCAGGCACAATCGCCACGGCCTCACGCATGATGCGCGACGTTTGCCACTGGGTAATGTCCTGATCGAGAAAAGTGATACTCCCCTCGCTGGCACGCGGTTCACCGCACAGCGTGCCGAGTAACGTGGTTTTACCGGCACCGTTCGCGCCAATCAGGGTGACAATCTCACCCTGATTGATGTTCAGGCTAACCTGATGCAACGCCTGGATTTTGCCGTAATGGGCGGACACCTGATTAAATGACAACATTAAGCTTCCCCCAAATACGCCCGGATCACGTCCGGGTTGTTACGAATTTCTGCCGGAGTGCCCTGTGCCAGCGGCGTACCCTGGTTTACCACGTAGATGCGATCGGAAATGCCCATCACCAACTTCATATCGTGTTCAATCAGCAACACCGAGACCTTATGCTGATGACGCAGTTCGATAATCAGGTGATCCAGCTCGTCGGTTTCCTTCGGGTTCAGACCCGCCGCCGGCTCATCCAGCATCAGCAACTCCGGCCGTGTAACCATGCAGCGCGCAATCTCCAAGCGACGTTGTTGGCCGTACGCCAGGTTACCTGCAGACCGGTTAGCCATCTCTAACAGGCCAACCCGTTGCAGCCACACCGAGGCGCGTTCCAGCGCGTCGGCTTCGGCGCGGCGAAAGGCCGGGGTTTTCAACAGCCCGGCGAAAACGCCGCTTTTCAGATGTTGATGCTGTGCAACTAACAGGTTTTCAATCACGGTCATTTCACGGAACAGCCGCACGTGCTGGAAAGTTCGCACTACGCCCATACGGGCAATCGTCTGGCCAGGTAACCCTTCCAGATGGCGTTCGCGCAGTTTGATGGTGCCGCCGGTCGGGCGGTAGAAACCGGTCAGGCAGTTAAACACCGTGGTTTTACCCGCGCCATTCGGGCCGATGAGCGAAACAATCTCGCCTTCATTGAGCTCCAGCGCCACGTTATTGACCGCCAATAAGCCGCCGAAACGCATCGACAACCCTTCGACCTTCAGTAAAGGTTGCATGCTCATGCTTGCTCCCCCTTACCTGCGTGGATATCCGCCGTCTTCAGTTTTAACTGTGGCCGCTTCATCGGCAGCAGCCCCTGCGGCCGCCAAATCATCATCAACACCATCAGGGCACCCAGCAGCAACATGCTGTATTCGTTAAGATCCCGCATCAATTCGCGCGACACAACCAGCAGAATCGCCGCCAGGATCACAGCAAACTGCGACCCCATGCCGCCCAATACCACGATCGCCAATACAAAGGCCGACTCGACGAAGGTAAAGGATTCCGGGCTGACAAAGCCCTGACGCGCGGCAAACAGCGTACCGGCAAAACCGGCGAAGGCGGCGCTGATGGTAAAGGCGGTCAGCTTGATTTTGGTCGGGCTGAGGCCCAATGAGCGGCAAGCGATTTCGTCTTCACGCAGGGCTTCCCAGGCGCGCCCAAGCGGCATGCGCAGCAGGCGGTTAATCACGAACAGCGTCAGCACCACCAGCAGCAGCGCCACCAGATACAGGAACACGATGCGATCGCTCGGATCGTATTTCAGGCCAAAGAAGTTGTGGAAAGTATCCCAACCGCCATCACGCACGCTGCGGTTGAACTCCAGCCCAAAGAAGGTCGGTTTCGGGATCTGGCTGATGCCGTTAGGCCCGCCGGTGATCTCGGTGTTGTTCAACAACAGGATACGCACGATTTCACCGAAGCCCAGCGTCACAATCGCCAGGTAGTCTCCACGCAAACGCAGCACCGGGAAGCCGAGCAGGAAACCAAAGATAGCGGTAACAATGCCCGCCAGCGGCAGGCTTTCCCAAAAGCCGAGGCCATAGTAATGGTTCAACAGCGCATAGGTGTAGGCGCCTATGGCGTAGAAACCACCGTAGCCCAGCACCAGTAAGCCGGATAGCCCAACCACCACATTCAGCCCCAACCCCAGCATCACGTAGATCAGCGTCAGCGTGGCAATATCCACCGTGCCGCGCGACACCAAAAACGGCCAAGCAACCGCAGCGACAATAATCGCTGCCGCCAGCAGTTTCTGGCGTGCCGTCGTACCGTCAAAGCTCGGTAATACGAATGACGGGCCTGAGATTTTTTTCAGCCCGTGCTGCATCAGCGGGCGCAGCAACTGGAAGAAAAACACGATGACGCAGCCGATACCGATCCACATCCAGCGGACTTCCGCCGCGCCATGCACCACCAGTTTGGTACCCTCGAGGCTCAGCTGCATTCCCATCAGGAATGAAGCCATCACAAACAGCACCAGAGTGGCGATCAACGCATTGAGCAGATTGAGTTTCATACCTTCTCAACCTCCGGACGTCCAAGGATGCCGGTTGGCATGATCAACAACACGACAATCAGCAGCGCAAATGACACCACGTCTTTATATTCAGTGCTCAGGTAAGCCGAAGTCAGCGCTTCCGCCACGCCCAGAACCAAACCCCCAATCATCGCGCCGGGGATGCTGCCGATACCGCCCAGCACTGCCGCGGTAAAGGCTTTCATACCGGCCATAAAGCCGATATAGGGGTTAATCACCCCGTAGAATTGCCCGAGCAGTACACCGGCGACCGCTGCCATTACCGCACCGATAACGAAGGTCAGTGAGATCACCCGGTCGGTGTTGATGCCCAGCAAGCTGGCCATCTTCAAATCCTCGGCGCAGGCACGACAGGCGCGGCCCATACGTGAATAGCGAATAAACATCGTCAGCGCCAGCATCGCCAGGAAGGTCACGCCCCAGATAATCAACTGCATGGTGCTGATAGTGGCCGCGAAACCGTTGCTTTCACCCAGTACCCATTGGCCGGTGACCAGGCTTGGTAACGCCAGATCGCGCGATCCCTGTGTCAGGCTGACGTAGTTTTGCAGGAATATCGACATCCCGATGGCGGAAATCAGTGCGATCAGCCGCTTGGAATTACGCACCGGCTTATAGGCCACTCGTTCGATGCTCCAGCCATAGGCGCTGGCAATGACGATCGACACCAGGAAAGCGGCACCAATCAGCAACCAGCCGACGTCGATACCGAGCATCATCAGGGCGGCGATCACAATAAAGGAGACATAGCTGCCGATCATATACACCTCGCCATGGGCGAAGTTGATCATGCCGATGATGCCGTAGACCATGGTGTAACCGATGGCGATCAATGCATAGGTGCTGCCCAACGTGACGCCGTTGAACATCTGCTGCAGAAAATAGAGAACCTGCTCTGACATACTCTGACCCTTGGCTTCGCTTTTATACCCATCATACTTGAAGCTGCATCTGTGTTGGCTGCACTCACTCACCCGAATCACTTACTTAAGTAAGCTCATCGGGACTCACTCCCTTGCCGCCTTGATGCAACTCCAATTATTTTGGGTAAAGCAAACCTGAAATGACAATCATTAAAAACGCTTATACCCAATGGATTTCGCGTTGCAGCTAGGCGGCAAGCGGGTAAATCCCCAGGAGCTTAGAAAGCTAAGTGACTGGGGTGCGCCCGTGAAGCCAACAACGCTGCAACGTGAAAGACGACGGGTATATTATTTAATCGGCGTTGATGTGCCGTCGGCATGCCATTCAAACACGCCAAATTCAAAGCCTTTCAGGTCGCCTTTTTCATCCCAGCTCAACGGCCCCATCACGGTATCCACCGGCTTACCGGTTTTCAGATCCTTGACGATATCAGCCGGTTCCTGGCTGCCACTGCGTTCCATTCCGGTGGTCAGAGATTGCAGTGCGGCGTAGGTAGTCCAGACAAACGGACCGGTCGGATCCAACTTCTTGGCTTTCAGCGCATCAACAACAGGTTTGTTGGCTGGCACCTGATCGTAGCGTTTAGGCAAGGTCACCAGCATGCCTTCAGAAGCCGCGCCGGCAATGTTAGACAGTGAAGAGTTACCCACACCTTCAGGCCCCATAAAGCGGGTCGTCAGGCCGGCTTGTTTTGCCTGGCGCAGGATTTGGCCCATTTCTGGGTAGTAGCCACCGAAGTAAACGAAATCGACGTTTTCTTTCTTCAGACGCGCCACCAGAGTGGAGAAGTCTTTATCGCCGGCCGTGATACCTTCAAACATCACCACGTCGGTACCCTGCTTTTTCAGGCTATCACGCACCGAGCGTGCCAGACCTTCACCATACTGTTGCTTGTCGTGAACCACGGCAATGCGCTTAGGCTTGATCTCACTGAGGATGTATTTCGCCGCCGTCGGGCCCTGATCGGAGTCCAGGCCGGTCGTACGCATGATCATCTTGTAACCACGGGTGGTCAGATCGGCGTTGGTGGCCGCCGGGGTAATCATGATCACGCCTTCATCTTCATAAATATCGGAAGCCGGCTGCGTCGAAGACGAGCACAGGTGGCCAATCACATAGCGAATACCGTCGTTGATCACCTTGTTAGCGACTGCGACCGCCTGTTTCGGATCACAGGCATCATCGTATTCCACACCCACCAGCTTATCGCCCTTGATACCGCCCTTGGCATTGATATCGGCAATGGCCTGACGAGCACCGGTGAACTCCATGTCGCCATATTGTGCGACTGGGCCTGACATCGCCCCAACAATGGCCACTTTAATGTCTTTCGCCATTGCCGTATGACCGATAGCCATCGCAATACAACCCGCCAACAGCGCCTTACCTTTTGTTAATTTCATCCGCAAATCCCCATCTGTCGTTGTGAACGTACCTGTTGTGTTTACCCGCACCTGACCCTTATTTACTGCTTTTATTCATAAGTAATAATGATTTAGGTATTTTACAGGCAATATTTTCTAATAAGACTTTATTTTTCATATCATTAAACAGGAATTTTCTTCTGCAAATCAACTTCATTGCTCAGAAACAAGCGGTGTAAACAGGATAAAATTCGGATTAAATCCGCGCCATTTAGCCCGTGGCGTAGCGCATCGTGCTGGTTAACAATCCATTTACTAACTATTTACTCGGAAAATGGTCCGTGCAAAAAACATTTTGCGCAGTAATCGTACAGAAAAACTTACACAACGCTCTGCACAAGATCTATTACACTGTCGGCATCATTTAACTGCGCGGAAATTCTGCATGAAACTGACCATTGAGCGCCTGACCGCGCTGTCCCCGCAAGATCTTATCGACCTCGGCAAAATCTGGCCGCATCAGCAGCCGGAAGAGTGGCAGAGCTGGCTGAACGATGGCAAAGCGCTGTTCGCCGCCCGTTTTAACGAGCGACTGTTAGGCGCAGTGAAAATTGCGATAGAGGGTGAAAAGGCCGAGTTACGGGATCTGCTGGTGCGCGAAGTCACACGCCGCCGTGGGGTTGGCCTCTATCTGGTGCAGGACGCGCAGCGCCAATTGCCGCAGATAACGCACTGGCAGCTTTCAACTGCAGGCCTGACGCCCCGCGAACGCGGTGAGGTGGATAACTTTATGCGCGCCTGCGGTTTCACTCAGCAAGGCGAACTCTGGCAGCAATGAAGCGGGGGCTAATAACGCTATTCGTACTGGCGCTGGCGTTAACCTCATGGTTCGGTGGCCGTCATCAGGCGCTAGGGTTATCACAACCTTGGGATAACCAGGTTTATGTCTGGCAACGGGTCTGGACCCCACAGCATGCCGCCGCATTGGCGCAAAGCCGTGATTTGTTCCCCGTGTTGCGGGTGCTGGGAATGCAAGCCCACCCGCGTGAAGGCTGGCGGGAAATCCCGGTCAACCTCCCGTTACTGAAACAAGATGGCCGCCCGTTGTGGCTGGTGGTCCGTCTGGACGGGCAGTTGGCGCAACTGGATGAGTCTGCCATTCGCCAGCGTCTACTCGAAACAGTGCAGCAGTGGCAACGCGCCGGGCTGCGTGTCATCGGCGTTGAAATAGATCATGACGCCGCAACCGCTCGACTGCCCGCGTATCAACATTTCTTGCAGCAACTGCGTCAGCAATTGCCCCATACCTTAGCGCTAGGCATCACGGCATTACCGACCTGGATCGGCTCAGCCGCGTTGCCCGGTGTATTGCAACAAGTCGACAGTTCGGTACTGCAAGTGCATGCGGTGCTGTCGCCTCAGCAAGGGCTCTTCGTCAGCCCGCTGGCACTGCGTTGGGTAAATCAATACGCGAAAATCACACCAAAACCTTTCCGGGTGGCATTACCAGCCTACGGTATGGGTCTGATGGGGGTCGATGCTCAGGGTGCCCAGGTTGAAAGCGAAGCGTCATTGCGCGTTGCAGGCACATCGCGTGAGCTAACCGTTGCACCGCAACAGGTGGCTGATTTTCTGCATCAACTGAATTCGCGGACCACGCCGCGCTTGCGTGGGATTATCTGGTTCCGACTGCCCTTGGCTGACGATCGCCGCGCCTGGTCGCTGGCTACGCTGCGGGCGGTAATAGAAAAGCAACCGCTCGACGCCAGCTGGCAGGTAAAATTTAGCCCTCAACCACAGCAAAATGGGCTAAATGATCTGATAATTCACAATAACGGCCCTGTTGACGCCCCATTGCCACATGAAATCATCATCACCGCGGGTGAGTGCCTGGCGGCGGACGCGGCAGGCAACTACCGGCTGGAAAGCGAGCCTCAACGGCAACGCTTTGTGCTCATTCACAGCGACCAGCTTCGCGCCGGACAATCCCGGCCGCTGGGCTGGCTGCGATGCCAACAACTGATGCCAGGAGGCACCCTTGTCATACCTTAATGCGCACGCCGGACGGAGTCTCTGCGGACGTTCTCTCTCTCTGGCAGCCCTGATCGGTTCTGCGTTGGCGATGCCGATTAACAGCTATGCTTGCGGGCCGGACTTCCCTAATCGCCTGCTGGTCGATCGCAACGGCACACTGCTGTACATGCCGGAAGGTAACTTCGCTTTTGAAGCAGGCCGTCTGGTCGCCGTGGATAAGCAGCTACCGCTGTGGAAAGCGCCACCGCCGGCCATGCCGCCGAAACCTATGCCACTGTCACCGGAAACCCTCATCATCGATAAAATGCGGGCGGCCAAGACCGTTGAAGAGGCCGATGCTGTCAATACTCAAGGGTTATCTGACGCCGCCCGTCTTTATCAACTGGGCGCAGTGGCTTTTGCCGGTGAAGACCCACGCGCGGGTGAGTATTTCCAGCAGGTACTGGCGCTACCCGCCGCAGACCAGGGCGACTGGGGACTGCGGGCACAATATTCACTCGGCCGGTTGCTAATGGGTGATCACGGCACGCCAGAGAATGAAACTGGCGCATCGGCCGTGGCGGTCAAACACCCTGGTAAACCGCAGCTCGAGCAAGCGTTAGCCGCATTCCAGCAGGTGATTGAGCGGGTGAAAAGCGGCACGACTGACCCTGATCAACTGGCGCTAAGCAGCCTTGGCCAGCAAGCACGTATCCACCTGTGGTTGGGTGAGGTCGCTCAAGCGGCTCATCTGTATGCGCAGCAGGCGGCACAAGGCGACCAAGACGGTGGGTTGTCGTTGCAGTACGTCTCCAGCTATCTGGTCAACCCTGACCACTTCGATGTGCTTAAACAGACCATTACCGATCCGTTGATCCAACAGTTGGTGACCATTGAACTGTTTGCCCGCAGCAGTAATTTGCAAATGGCAGACACTGACGGCACCGGCAGCCGTTCTACACAGATTGTCAGCCAAATTCTGACGCTGTTGGATGCCTCGGTGAAAAGCGGTTTCAGCGGCAGCGATCGACTGGCGGCACTCGCGTACCGCGCAGGGCAATATCCGATGGCAGCCAGCCTGCTGAAACACGCCGGAGACAGCGGCCTGGCCTGGTGGCTCCGTGCCAAGATGGCGTTGCGGGACGGGGATGTTAAAACCGCTACCGCAGACTACGCCAAAGCAGCAGCCGCTTTCCCATCCAGTGAAAGCTGGGGTGAACAGCGCAATGCGGACTTTACGCCAGAAACCCTCGTACCCGAGTGCCGGGTTGCGGGGGAACAGGCCATCCTGGCCCTGGATCGCGGCGACTATCTGCAAGCCATGGACTTCTTGTATCGCGGCAAAGATATTTACTGGGCGGACGTCGCCGACGTGGCAGAGCGCGTGCTTACCGTCGACGAACTTAAAGGCTTTGTCGATAAGCATGTGCCGGCACCTGCTACACCGCTGAAACCTGTTAATCCGGACGAGTATAACGGCCAAACGCTTACACCGGACGTGCAACTACGCGAACTGCTGGCGCGGCGGCTGATGCGTGCCCAACGCCCTCAAGAGGCAATGGGCTATTTTGACATCCCTAACTACCGTCAGGTTGCCCAACAGTACGCAGATACGCTGAAAACAGCCCAGGACAAAACTGCCGACAAACTGGTGCGGGCCAAAGCCTATTATCAAGCCGCAACGCTGCTGCGCACCCAAGGACTGGAGTTTACCGGTTATGAAATGACACCGGATTACGCCATTTATGACGCAGGTTATTCCTATCTGGGCGATGCTTTTGATACCCGAGCGCTGAAGCATAAAAGTTGGATCAGCAGCGCAGAAGCCGCGCGAGCTAAAGCGGCATTGCCGTCGCAAGACAATCGCTTCCTGCACTACCGTTGGCAAGCGGTCGATCTGGCTCAACAGGCGGCTGACTTACTGCCACCGGCGAGCCAAGCCTATGCCGCCGTGCTGTGTAATGCTGCCGGGTGGGTGATCAAACGTGATGCCAAAACGGGTCGAGCGTTGTATCAGCGCTATATCACTACCGGGACCCGGTATAGCTGGGCCAACAAATTTGGTTATGACTGCCCTGCACCGGACTTCTCCGCCGTAACGCGATAACGCCGAATTTCAGGCACAAAAAAGCCCGGCTAGCCGGGCTTTTTAACGCTTATGCGGAATTAGGCTTCGATCGCCATTTTCAGTTTCTTCATGGCGTTCTTTTCTAGCTGACGCACACGTTCAGCGGAAACGCCGTACTGATCGGCCAGCTCTTGCAGCGTAGACTTGTTGTCGTCATCCAACCAACGGGCGCGGATGATATGCTGGCTACGCTCGTCCAGACCTTCCAGCGCGTAGGCCAGTTTGTCTGCTGCGTTGCTTTCCCAGTTATCTTCCTCGATACCCTCGGCGAAGTCCGAGCTTTTATCCTGCAGGTACAGCACAGGTGCCATCGATTGACCATCACGGGCTTCATCATCCGGTGTTGGATCGAAAGTCATATCCTGCGCCGCCATGCGGGATTCCATCTCACGCACGTCTTTACTGGTCACACCCAATTCACGGGCCACCAGTTCCACTTCATCCTGATTGAACCAGCCCAAACGCTGCTTGGTTTTACGCAGGTTAAAGAACAGCTTACGCTGAGCCTTAGTCGTGGCAACTTTGACGATACGCCAGTTACGCAGTACGTACTCGTGAATTTCTGCCTTGATCCAGTGCACAGCAAAGGAAACCAAACGCACCCCAACCTCTGGGTTGAAGCGGCGAACAGCTTTCATCAGGCCGATATTACCTTCCTGGATCAAGTCCGCCTGCGGCAAGCCATAACCAGAATAATTCCGGGCAATATGAGCGACAAAGCGCAGGTGAGACAGGATCAGCTGCTTAGCGGCTTCCAGATCGCCCTGATAATGCAGCCGTTCAGCCAGCTCCCGCTCTTCCTCTGCCGTCAGCATAGGATAGGTGTTGGCGGCCCGAATATAGGCTTCCAAACTGCCCTGGGGCACTAAAGCTAAAGTTTGCATTTCTTTGGTCATTCAAACCCTCTCTTGAAAAAACAGGTCATGCAGGTGATTATCACGGCGGGGAAATGATTGATTCTACGGCAGTTGCTATTGCAAAAGCGGTCCACACGCCGGGCACCATAACATTTTGCTGCAGATTTTGACCGCGTTCCGCCCTATTAGTTCACAGTTTTTCGATCACGCTGTGCATGACAATACGTGACGAAGACTTAAGCCGATAGGGAATTTGTGCGCAAAGAAGAGACTGGATGATGCTTAAGTTATTGTCGGTAACTCTTCTCCCGCAACACGCTCAGAGCAGCAGAAGAAGAGTATACCAAAAAAACGTTATTGTGGTGTAAATCGACGTAAATGTTGCACGGTGGCTAACCAGGCGGCGATCCAGCCGATCATCGCAGAGACAATCAGCAGCAACAAGGCTTCATCCCAACCTAAACCGTGTAACGTAAAGGTGGTACCAAAGACCTTGGCCACGCCGGTCACTACCGACTCCAACCGCCACACCATCGCACCGGACAAGAACAGCGACAGCAATGCGCCGAAGAAACCCAGCATCGCACCGCCATTCAGGAACGGCCGCAGAATAAAGCCGTCGGTCGCGCCGATCAGTTTCATCACGTTTATGGTGTCGCGACGGCTGAAGATGCTCAACCGCACGCTGTTGCCGATCACCAGGAAGACCGCCACAATCATCAGCACGCCGATCATCGCGGCCACTTGCCCCACCAGCCCGGTCAGTGCGGCCAGACGGGCAAACCAGCTGTCATCCATCCGCACTTCATCCACACCCTGTACCGCTGCCACGCGATCGCGCAGGGTATTAAGGGTATCTGAACTTTGGAAGCTCATTTTCGGCGTGATAATCGCGACCGCCGGCAATGGGTTCTCTTCCAGCATATCCAGTGCGCCGCCAAATCCGGACCAGTTGCGGAATTCGCCCCGGGCCTCTTCACGCGACAGGTAATTCACTTTCTCTACGCCGGCTTCCGCCTTGATGGCGTCGAGCACTTTCACCGCCGCGTCGTCATCGAGGGATTTATCCAGATACACCGTCAACTGCGGCGTTGGGTACCACTGGGTCGCCGCGGTGCTGACGTTTTTCCACACGATGTAGCACACACTCGGTAACGTCAGGGAAATGGCGATCACCATTACCGTCAGCAACGTCGCCAACGGCTGACGCAGCATATCCTTGATGGCGTTCATCCACGCGTAGCGCCATTGTTCACGCCAGCCGCCGCGCAGCGCTTTGCTCTTGGCGGTTTTTGCATTATTCGCCATGATGCGCTCCTCCAGCCATGCGACCCTGACTCAGACGCAGAATACGGTAATTGCGACGAGCAATCAGCCCGGTATCGTGGGTAGCCATCAGTACGGTAACGCCGACACGGTTAAATTCCTCAAACAGACGCAGAATGCCTTCAGACAGCGCATCGTCCAGGTTACCGGTTGGCTCATCCGCCAACAGCACGGCAGGCTTGTTCACCACCGCACGGGCGATGCCCACACGTTGTTGTTCACCACCCGAAAGTTGAATGGGGAAGTTTTTCGCCTTATCCAACAGCCCAACCTTATCCAACGCAGCGGAAACGCGGCGGCGAATGTCTTCGGTGCTGGCACCCGCGATGATCAGTGGCATTGCCACGTTGTCATACACCGTGCGATCCAGCAGCAGATGGTGATCCTGGAAAATCATGCCGATCTGGCGGCGCAGGAACGGCACCTCACGGTTTTTTAACCGACTGATGTCGTGCCCACCAAACCAGATATGGCCGGCGCTTGGCCTTTCGATACCACAAATCAGTTTAAGCAGGGTACTTTTACCCGCGCCGGAATGGCCGGTCAGAAACGCCATCTCTGCCGGGCGTAGATGGAAATCTACCCCCTGCAGTGCCTGCCGTCCGCCCAGATAAGCTTTACTGACCTGTTCAAAGCGAATCATCCGTATTAATCCTCTCGGGCAAAAAGTGCCTCAATAAAATCGTCAGCCTTAAACGGCCGCAAATCTTCGATGCCTTCCCCAACGCCGATGTAACGAATCGGGATAGAGAACTGATCGGCAATGGCGAAGATCACCCCGCCCTTGGCGGTACCGTCCAATTTAGTCAGTGTGATACCGGTTAAGCCCACGGCTTCATTAAATAATTTCGCCTGGCTGACAGCATTCTGTCCGGTGCTGGCATCTAGAGTCAGCATAACCTCATGGGGGGCCTGGTCGTCCAGTTTTTTCATGACGCGGACGATCTTCTTCAGCTCTTCCATCAGGTGCGCTTTGTTCTGCAAACGCCCCGCCGTATCGGCAAGCAGTACGTCGATACCACGGGCTTTGGCGGCCTGCACAGCATCGTAAATCACCGAGGCAGAGTCCGCGCCAGTATGCTGCGCCACAACCGGAATACGGTTACGTTCACCCCACACCTGAAGTTGCTCCACGGCCGCCGCACGGAAGGTATCCCCTGCCGCCAGCATCACCGATTTGCCTTCAGCCTGGAATTGGCGAGCCAGTTTACCGATAGTGGTGGTTTTACCGACGCCGTTCACCCCAACCATCAGAATGACATACGGGTTTTTACCGCCAACATCCAGTGGCTGATCAACTTTAGCCAGAATTTCAGACATTTCCTCCTTCAACTTACCGTACAACGCCTCGGCGTCTTTCAGTTGCTTGCGGCTGGCATGTTGAGTCAGGGATGTAATGATTTTACGCGTGGTTTCCACGCCAACGTCGGCAACCAACAATTGCTCTTCCAATTCTTCAAAGAGATCGTCGTCGATTTTCTTGCCGCGGAACAGGCCGATGAAGCCTGAACCCAAATTTTGCTTGGTTTTTACCAGGCTGCGTTTCAGGCGGGCAAAGAAGCCTTCTTTGGTCGGGCGTTCTTGCTCCTGAGTCACTACAGGTGCCTGCAGCTCAGGTTCTTTTTCTTCTTCAACGTCTTCTGCAACGACAGGGGCGGCGATAATCGGCTCCAAAGCCACCTTAGCCGGTAAAGGCTCTGGCTCCGATGCAGTCACTTCCGGCTTAACCTCAACAACGGGCTCCGGTTCAACCACGTCCGGCGCAATCTCGATAACCGGCTCAGGCTCGACCACGTCCGGCGCAACCTCGATAACCGGCTCAGGCTCAACCACTTCGGGTTCAGACACAATCACCGGCTCAGGTACAACCACTGCAACCGGTTCTGGCTCAACGTCAGTAATCGGCTCTGCGGTCTCTTCTACTGCTGCCGGCTTCTGTTCTAAGGCCACCTGTTCAGTAACGGTAACAATGTCTTCCGCCAACGTGTCTGCCGGTGCAGGGTGCTCGGCAACAACCGGCACGCTTTCTGCTATATGTTCACCGGTCAGGCTACCGTCCCATTCTCCTGGGGTATCTACGGAAGCGGCAGGTTCAGATTCCTGGGCGGGGAGCTGGTCATCCAGCTTGGGGGCAACCGGTTCAGCCGGCGTCTCCACGGCCTGATTATCCGCCGGTTCTACCGACGTCTCAGGTTGCTGTTGCTCTTCTTCCTTCTGGCCAAAGCCCAGCCAGGAGAAAAATCCGCGTTTCTTATCTTTTGCCATGTTATGACTCTACTCCGTACCGAAGGCTTGCTTATACTGATAATTATTCCGCCGAGTCTATCACTTTCCCTCGCGCAGCAACACGCATCCGGTATGCTTTCCGCTGTGAAATCAGGCAACAAAGTTTTACCGTTTCCCCCGGCGCGTCTCACCGGTAGAATAGAGACAACTTTTCGTTAAATCATGCGGCCTCACGGCCATAGAAAGAAATAAAGCAAACCTATGACAAGAATATCGCCACGGGTATCGGCAAAAAAACCGTCCCAGGCTGCGGCCGGGCAGATCCGTATTATCGGTGGCCAATGGCGCGGACGAAAACTGCCCGTACCGAACAGCCCGGGGCTGCGCCCGACGACCGATCGCGTTCGTGAAACTCTGTTCAACTGGCTGGCACCGGTGATCCAGGGCGCACGCTGCCTGGATTGTTTTGCCGGTAGCGGTGCACTCGGGCTGGAAGCCTTATCGCGCTATGCCGGCAGCGTCACCTTGTTGGAGTTCGAACGCCCAGTGGCACAACAGCTGGAGAAAAATCTGGCGCTGCTGCAAGGGAAAGGCGATGTGGTCAACACTAACGCCCTGACCTGGCTGGCACGCAATGCCCAACCCTTTGACGTGGTGTTCCTCGATCCGCCGTTTCGCAAAGGGCTGTTGGCTGAAACTATTGCGCTGCTGGAGCACCAAGGCTGGCTGGCCGATGAGGCCTGGATTTACGTAGAAGCCGAAGCCGAAAGCGCCGCAACTGACGTCCCGGCCAATTGGCAGCTACACCGTGAAAAAGTCGCCGGTCAGGTGGCTTACCGTCTTTATATCCGTTCGCAAGAGAAAACCGACAATGCTGATTAATCTGGGTCGCCTGCTGATGCTGTGCGTGTGGGGCTTTCTGCTCTCCAATCTGTTCCACCCTTTTCCCAAGCCGCTGAAGTACTTCATCGACGTGGCGCTGTTCTTTATGGTGGTGATGCACGGGCTGCAATTAGTTTTGTTGAAGTCCACTCAACCGAAAGATCAACCGATAAGCTACTGGCAGGAAGCCAAGATCTTCATTTTTGGCGTTTTCGAGCTTCTGGCCTGGCAGAAAAAACAGCCCCCCATCAAAAGAAAATAGTTATTGCGGCGCAGGCTGGGCGGTAAAGGAGAGGTAACGCGTTCCTTGCATGCTCAGCATGCCCTGAGTGCCCTTTTCGATCGGATTGTATTGCCACTGTTTCAACCGTAGCCGAATCGCCTCACCGCCATCCAATGGGCTGAACACAACCTCATAGTGCATTGGTTCGTTGACCATGGTTTCACGCTGTGGCGAGCGGGTCTTGGCGACGGGAAATTCGTGCTTATCGCTCACGATGACCTGCAGATTGCGCACCGATGCGCGATCGTTCTCCGCTTCCAGCCGGCGCTGATGAAAATAGCGCTGTGTCGCCAGCACAGCGATCAATGCAATCACAGCAATAAAAAACAGTGGCGGTTTGCTCATCCTAATTTCTATTCCCTGTTGGCTGTATCAGCATAACCATAACAACAACTTTCACGTTGGAGTGCCACCCGTTTTTTGTCATTACCTCACCAGACACATTAAGCGCGCGTGAGTTTCCAGGGTTTAAAGGTTAGCCACAGCAGCAAACCGGGCAATTGCAGCGCGATCAATAAGGCCAACGACCACTGGTAAGCGACCACCGGGTAGCTACCAGCCACCGTAGCCCAATTGCCGATCACCGCGCCCACCAGCCATTGCACGACAAATGCCAACACGAAGACAACCAGATTAAATGAAGCGCTTACCCGGCCAGCTAGCGCAGGTTCGACGGACTGAGCCACAATGGCATAGTTCATGGTCGCTGCCGTACCAAAGAAACTGAATCCCATCGTGATTACATAAGGTGATACGGAAATCCCGCTTAACATCAGCACCTGAAACAGCACAAAAATCGCTACGCCGCAGCCACAAATCATAATCGGCTGCACGGCATATTTACGCAGGTAATCCGTCAACCAGCCAAAACTGAGTGATCCTGCAACCATAGCGACCGTACCTAGCATCAATGCATTGGCCATTTGTGCATTGCTCAGGCCAGCAACATCGTGTAGCCAAGGGCCCATCCAAAGCGCCAAGATCGCCATGTAAGTCGCGTGGGCAAACACCGAATAGAGCCCTAATCGCCAGAAAGTCCATGAGCGATATAAGCGTCCCACTTCGCGACACATATCGCTAAAACGCGTATTTTTCGGGGTAAAGGCACCACGTACCGAAAAATGAATCACCGCACTCACCAATACGGTTAATACAGCCAACAGCAGGAATGCTTCTCTCCAGGTAATCCACGTTAACGCTGCATGCAACGGCGTCGTCGACGCCATGGCTCCCAAACCGCCAACAGAAAGTAGACAGGCGGTACTGAGTGGCAGCCTGTCTACCGGCAGCCAGATTGAGCATGCCTTGATGGCACTCATCAGGGAACCGGCAACACCCAAGCCGATCAAACCACGCCCAATCAGCAACCCCGCCTCGCTATGTGACATTGCAAAAATCACTGAGCCGGCAGCCGCGATCAACAGCATCGGGCTTTGCACCGACCGGGGACCATAGCGATCCAGCATCACACCAAGGGGCAATTGAGCCGCGGCGAACGTGAGGAAATAGACCCCGGTCAACACCCCCAAACTTTCCGCCGGCAGGTGTAACTCATTGGCAAGGTCGTTATAAATCACGGCGTTCACGGTACGGTACAGGTAAGAGATAAAATGGCCCATACCGAAGGGGATAAAAATCGTTAAGAACAGCATGGCGAAGCTTTTTTTCGCTTCCTGTACCGCTACGCTAGAAACCTGTTCATTTGGCATTCTCAGAAGCCTCCTGCTTAATGGGGGAGAATGTGGTACGTATCTCGCAACAGACGCGGCCACGAGCATCATTGAGCCATAGCTCATCAGGTGTCGGCAGCATTTCCGATACGTGAATCACCCGTGCTTTTTTCAGCGCCGTCGTCAGCGTGTCTAAAGAAAGCGGATTATCGAAATCGATAAATAAAGGTTTAGGTTCGCTGTCACACTTGATAAATACCCAACGCGGTAGTGCCTGTTGCTGCTGCCATTCACGCCACTGGATAAACGCCAGAAACTCATCGGAAACTGCTTCAGGCCACCCACCGATGTTAAACGCCCAGGTACGCCGCTTGTACAGGGTACGGTTCACGCGAATGCGGCGTGGCTCGTGGCGTGGCAACATATCTCCCGCCAGTTGAAACAGCAATTGATGCAGCGCAGTGCTGTTGACACAAAGCAAGTCCTCGTGAAAAGCACCCTCCATGTCCTCTACCGTCAGGCGACCAGCCTTGCAATGTAAGCGGGCACGCCCCACGGGATAACGTTTTTCAGCGGCCACACTGCCCCCGCAGCCAGGCAATAATAACTGAGCATAATGCGGTACCAAGGGCCAATCGATATGCGAACGCTGATAACTCTCGGGCGAGTCGGCCAATACCAGCCGCTCCCGACCCATTAGCCTATTAACCTCCTGTTCAATCTCCGTCGTAACGGGGCAAAAAGAATGTTAATTAAGCATTAAAAATGTAAACAATGTTTATTAATTTAATAAGTTTTAAGCAATATCCACGTTTGATTTATTTTTTTGTTTTAGTTCCCAACACCTCGGAACCCTTCCGCGAGCAGCGCCATCACTGATATATTCTATTTTCTTATGATTCGGTCGAGTCATCTGAGGTCTTGTTATAAAGCACCACTTTCCAAGGGGACAAATACGCGCAATAGGTGCCATTTTCCTGATGCACCTTCGCTATAGATCATTCCTGATCACGCCAGATGAGTTACCCTTCACTCGCAAGAAAGCATTGTCGATTGCAGCCGTGCTGCCTACACTGCAATCAGGAAGTGACACTGGTGACAATTTAGAGCCGGATGCTGCGGCTCCCATAATGAATAAGGAAGACATAATGAGTTGGCCGTTCCTTGCCGTATTCTTTTCCGGTTGGCTGTTCGTCGATGCCTCCTACCGCGGGCCGCGCTGGCAACGCTGGGTGTTTAAACCGGTTACCCTGCTATTACTGCTGCTTTTGGCCTGGCAAGCGCCAGTACTGGGTGCCGCAGGTTATCTGATTGTCCTGGGTCTGGTGGCAACACTGATCGGCGACGCCCTGTTGTTGTTGCCGCGAGAGCGCGTGCTTTACGCCATCGGGGCTTTTTTCCTGTCTAACTTACTCTATACCCTGAGTTTCGCGAGTCAGATGACCTTCAGTCTGTTTTGGCCGCTGCCGTTGGCATTGCTGGTAATCGGCATGCTGTTATTGGCAACCATCTGGACCCGACTGGAAGAAATGCGCTGGCCTATCGCCACGTTGGTCGCAATGACGCTGCTGATGGTGTGGTTGGCAGGTGAACAATACTTTATGCGCAGCACAGATTTCGGTTTCTCTCTGCTGGCCGGAACCTCTCTCCTGCTGCTTGCCAACATCGTGTGGTTGATTAATCGCTATCGCTTTACCTTCCGTGCAGCGGATGCGCTCGTGGCGTTCTGCTACTTTTCCGGCCATTTCCTGATCGTACGTTCGTTGTACCTGTAATGCTCAGGGCGGGTTCGGCTATCGAACCCGCTGTATTATGCCAACGCCTTCAGCGTCAAACCGTCATCTGCACCAAGTTGATTACGATAAATATCCCCGTCTCGCGAGAAGAAGACCAATGTGCTGCCGTCCGCCTGCAGCAAAGCGATACCATCGGGCGCAGGGCGCCAACCTACAACCTCAGCCGTAAGCACCTTTTTCAAACACCCCTGCCGATCCACTAATTGGTAGCCGTTGGTTTCACTCTGCTCGCTGGCTAAAAACGCGATCTGACACTGGTGTTCAGCATCGGCGACTTGCCACTGCCCCGCCAGAGACTGCGCGGTGGGAAGAACTAAACTGCTGGCCATAACGGTCCCCGTAACAATCATGCCCCCCGCCATCGCGGCGGCACAGGCTAAGCGGCCTTTCATATCGACTCCTGCATAACGCCCGGCCAGAGTGCGCCGGGCGCTATTATCTTCACTGTTACACGATAAAGTCAGTGGCAACGTCTACCTGGCCCACGATCTTCACCAGGAAGTCCGGTGCCTGATGGCCACCGATGTTCAATGCCAGATCGCTGACGTTATTTGACGCATTGTAGGACAGTAAAGCTTCGCCCGCTGCGCCGCTGAAATGATCAACAAAGTGGATCTGATCGCTGCTCGATACACCCTGATTGAAGAATGACAGATCGATCTTATCGATGCCTTTCTGGAAGTCCTTGATCCAGTCAGACGCACCTGGCGTAGAGTCGCTGACCGCAGAGAAGACAAAAATATCCTTGCCTGCACCGCCCCACAGCTCATCGGCCCCACCACCGCCGAACAGAATGTCGTTGCCCGCGCCGCCTTTCAGCACGTTATTGGCCGCATTCCCGACGATCACATCATTGCCCGAACCACCAATCGCATTTTCAATCGTCACGCCGGCGGCGATAGACACGTTACCTTTCAGCCCGCCCACGTCGGAGAAGGACTTTTCGTTCAGGTTAATGCGCTGATTGGCGGTGTAACCGGAGAAATCGAAGGTGTCATTACCACCCGCATCCCAGGCCGCAAAGATCACTTTTTGCGAATTACTGGTCGTACTGAGGAAATCACGGCCGGTATTGGAGTTGAAGCCATACACCGTGTCACCGGTACGGGTCGACAGGTTAGCGCCATACAGGTGCTGAATGGCTGAAATGTCATCCAGCAACGGTGCCGCAGCGTAGTGACCGCCGTTATCACCGCCGGTATTGGTTTCACTCCAGTAGCTCATCAGACTGAACCCGCGAGTATCCTCGGCATAACTGGCGTTGTTATAGGTTGGATTGCCTTCTCCGGCGTTGTAATCACCCGGATGGCTCAGGCCCAATGCATGGCCAATCTCGTGAGTAAACGTCTGGCGGCCATAATCTTCGCTGGCGGGATGCTTAACGTTGGACTGGTTGACGTTGTACCAAGTCTGACCACCCAGATCCTGCCCTTGGTAGATCGTGTTCGGCAAGAACGCATACGCCTGCGTGCCGTAGTCGTAATGACCAGGGCGATCCTGGCTGTAGTTGCCAAAAGTGATATTGGCCTTTTGGCCGGCGGCAACTTCAGTAAAAGTAATATTGGCCACGTCAGACCACGACTGCAGCGACAGTTTGGCCTGCTGCTGCTGTTCCGCGCTGAACTTGCTCAGCCCGGTATCGCCGGCAACGTTGGTGGAAGAGAATTTATAGTCCGGGAAAGAGAAAGTTAATTTAACCGACTGGTCAAAAACTTTATAACCGTTCCAGGTTTGATTGGTGCGGGTAATAAACAGCCCAGCTTGTTCGGTAGAAAATGAGTCCTTGCCATTAACCTGAATCCCGTTGCCACGTTCGTGGTAATGCAACAGATCGTCTACAGCATTATAGCCGGAGCCGGTCGCCGCAAGAGCCGATTCAGTAACTTCAATTGCCTTTTTAGTAGATTGCATTGGTTCGATTCCACTCATTAGCTGATCGTTATCAATCAGACAGATAGACATAACCTGCCCGTCAGCGACGGAGAACGATCCGGCAACTAGCGGGAAGGGACTTATGCGCCGTTACCGGCAGTGTGTTAGACAGAATTAATGCATATATATCAGCAAATAAGATTACCGCCATAAATGGTAATCGATTCCAATTATAGGCAGGGGTTGGAAACTGAACATAAAATAATCAGCTATATATTCATGTAGCGAAGGAGAGTTATGCTGGTTTTTGCCGTTATTTACAATGTAAATGAAACTTAAACTTCATAAGTTGGCAACAAACTTCAACAAAAATGCGGCCTGTAGGTGCAAGCGGATCGTGCTGGCATTTAAGTGACATAAAGTTAAATTTAGCTAAAGAGTTATAGATTAATAACTCTTTATTATTAGCCGACGGGACTTTTTAGTTTGTATAGGAATAACATTTTCTTATTTTGACTAACGGCCGTGTTTCACCAGACCGAAATGTGCTTATTAAGCCAGTCAATACGTTGAAACGTACGTCACTGACGTAAAAACCCCCTCCGTCTCACAGTTAGCAATAATTCTCATCCCCTGCTTGACTCTGGAGTTGGCTCCAGGGTGTAGAGTCTGCCCAATGAACTTCATTAACGGCCCGGAGGGGGACGCTATGACTCACCATGAAAACCATAATCATCAAGAACACCATCATGCGGAAGGCGGTTGTGGGTGCAATCACAGCCACAGTAAAACCCAGCACGGTTGCAGCAGTGAAAAACAGAGTGGCGACAGCCACAGCGGACATACGCACGCACATGATCATGGCGCTGGAAGTTGCAGCACGGAAGATCATGAGGATCCGGATGAGGAAAGTGACAGGCTAGCTGCCGCCCCTCTCTCCGGAAGTCAGCGCTATAGCTGGAAAGTTACAGGTATGGACTGCCCAAGCTGCGCCAAAAAAATTGAAAACGCGGTGACCGCCATCCCCGGCGTCGACAACGCTCGCGTGCTGTTCGCCACAGAAAAATTGGTTGTCGACGCGCAATCCGATATTAGCCTGCGTATTCAGGACGCGGTAAAACAAGCCGGATTTACCCTGCTCGGGGCGCAAACAGCCCAAGCCGAACAGCCAAAATCGTCGCGCCTTGGCGAGTTCGGTCCGCTACTGTTGCTTACCACGCTGATGATCGTCAGTTGGGCGCTCAGCATGGTCAACCCTGAACTGAGCCGCATTGCTTTTATCGCCACCACATTGGTAGGTCTGGCACCGGTCGCGACCAAAGCGGTTCGACTGATCCGCTCCGGTACGCCATTTGCCATTGAAACGCTGATGAGCGTGGCCGCCATCGGAGCACTGTTTATCGGTGCAACGGCCGAAGCGGCGATGGTGCTGCTGCTGTTTATGGTCGGTGAAATGCTGGAGTCCTATGCCGCTAACCGCGCGCGCCGCGGCGTGAAAGCACTGATGGAATTGGTACCGGAAGACGCCCTGCTGCTTCAAGGCACGCAGCGCAAACGGGTACCGGTATCCAGCCTACGCCCTGGCGATGTGATTGAAATTGCCCCCGGTGGCCGCCTGCCGGCAGATGCCGAACTGATCAATGCGTTCGCCAGCTTCGACGAAAGCGCCCTGACCGGCGAGTCGGTGCCCGTCGAACGCCAGCAGGGTCAAAAAGTCGCTGCGGGCAGTTTGTCGGTCGATCAGGCCGCGCAGATGAAAGTGGTTTCTGAACCTGGCAAAAACGCCATCGACCGCATTCTGCAACTGATTGAAGAAGCTGAAGAACGCCGAGCACCGATCGAGCGTTTCCTCGATCGTTTCAGCCGGTACTACACCCCAGCTATCATGCTGCTGGCTATCGCAGTGATCCTGGTACCACCGTTAATGTATTCACAACCCTGGGATACCTGGATTTATCGTGGCCTGACCCTGCTGCTGATCGGTTGTCCTTGTGCACTGGTGATCTCCACCCCGGCGGCGATCACATCCGGGCTGGCCGCCGCCACCCGCCGTGGTGCGCTGATTAAAGGCGGTGCGGCGTTGGAACAATTGGGCCAGGTACAAACCATTGCTTTCGATAAAACCGGCACGCTGACTGAAGGCAAACCCACAGTCACCGATGTACTCCCGCTCAACGGCATCAGTGAACAACAATTACTGACCCTTGCCGCTGCGGTTGAAGCAGGTTCCCATCACCCGTTGGCGCAAGCAATTATCAAACGCGCCGAGCAATACGGTGCACCTCTGCCACTGGCACAAGGCCGTCGAGCATTGGCTGGCGTAGGGGTAGAAGGTATTGTCGACGGTAAAACCCTGCTGATCAGCGCACCTGCCAAGCTGGCCGCAGGTTTGCTGCAACAACAGGGTATCCAGCAGGTGGAGCGGCTGGAAAATGCCGGTAAGACAGCGGTGGTGGTACTGGAAGAGGGTGTCCCTATCGGCCTGTTGGCGCTACGCGACACCTTGCGCAGCGACGCCAAACAGGCGATTGCCGAACTGAATGCATTGGGGATCAACGGGGTCATGTTAACCGGCGATAATCCACGTGCGGCGGCGGCAATTGCCTCTGAGCTTGGGCTGGATTACCGGGCTGGATTGTTGCCGGAAGATAAAGTGAAGGTAGTGACGGAACTGAGCGAATTGCGTCCAACAGCGATGATCGGCGACGGCATCAACGATGCCCCGGCGATGAAAGCCTCCAGCATTGGCATCGCGATGGGCAGCGGTACCGATGTGGCCCTGGAAACAGCCGATGCCGCGCTGACTCATAATCGCCTGCTGGGTGTGGCGGAAATGATCCGCATCTCACGCGCCACGCATGCCAATATCCGGCAGAACATCACCATTGCATTGGGACTGAAAGGGGTATTTCTGATCACCACGCTGCTGGGCCTGACCGGGCTGTGGCTGGCCGTACTGGCAGACTCTGGCGCCACCGCGCTGGTCACCGCCAACGCGCTGCGGCTACTGAAGAAACGCGACTAGGCAATAACACACTGTAACCACGTGGCCCAGGAATGGGCCACGCCATCTATTCCCCGGGCAGAGGTTAGACGCCCTTACGTAACAGGTAGCGGTACGGTGCCTTATCGGTTTCCTGCGCCACCAGCGTATGTTCCATAAAACGGCAGAACCCCGGAATGTCGCGGGTTGTCGCCGGATCGTCAGCAATAATCAACAAGGTTTCACCGTTATCCATATGGCGCACGGTTTTGCGCACCATCATTACCGGTTCTGGACAGCGCAATCCCAGCGCATCAAGCGTCTGGTCAGCCTGGGAAAATAAGTCAGTCATGCATTTTTTCTCGTTCAAAAACGATCGGCGAACGCTCGCCGCATCTCATTAGCGCCTAGTTTACGCCGGTAGTTTTTCTGCGCAAGATGCGTTAACGTTTGCGTTAAAGAGGCTGCGTCTCCCGATGAAATGTGGTGCCGTCACTGCCCCCAACTGCCGTTATCACGGCGGAGGGTGCAGCCCATAGTGGGCACCTGACAACACAGAGAACGGTTGTTGGAGGCGTGACCTTTCAGGCTGGGGCCGAATCACAGTGCTGCTGCATTATTCGCCGCTTATTTGGCCCACTAACCGTTGCATTGGTTGCGCAAACGCGTATCATGCGCCCGCGCAGCTTATTTCGTTGCACAGACAAGACATTTTTGGGTTCCCTCACCCCATTATTAAAAAGGCTACAACATGTATTCGTTTACTGCTCAGCAGCGCTTTACCGCGTTGGTCTGGCTATCGCTGTTCCATATTGTCATCATTACCTCCAGCAACTACCTGGTGCAGTTGCCGATGTCCATTTTCGGCTTTCATACCACCTGGGGTGCATTCACCTTCCCGTTTATTTTCCTGGCTACCGATCTGACAGTACGTATTTTTGGCGCATCACTGGCGCGGCGTATCATTCTTTCGGTGATGGTGCCGGCGCTGTTTATTTCGTACGTGATCTCCACGGTGACCTATCAGGGCGAGTGGCAGGGTTTTGCCGCGTTGGGCAGCTTTAATCTGTTTGTTGCGCGTATCGCCGTCGCCAGCTTTATGGCTTACGTACTCGGTCAGATCCTTGACGTCCACGTATTCAACCGCCTGCGTCAACGCAGCGCCTGGTGGGTTGCTCCCGCTGCGGCCATGTTCCTCGGCAATATCAGTGATACCCTGTCGTTCTTCTTTATTGCTTTCTACAAGAGCAGCGACGCCTTTATGGCCAATAACTGGGTTGAAATTGCCCTGGTGGATTACAGCTTCAAAGTGCTGATCTGCATGCTGTTCTTCCTGCCAATGTACGGCGTGCTGTTGAACATGCTGCTTAAGCGCATCGCTGTACGTCAAAACGACGGTAGCCTGCAACCGAGTTAACCCGTGTTATCATTGGCGGCCTGCACTTACCCGGAGGCCGCCAATGACAGTGACCACCCGCCACGCCACCCTCGAAGAAATTCATCGCCTGTACCAAGGCATCCCTGAGTTCGGTAACTTACACAGTCTGGCTGATTTGCAGCAACGTATTGGATCTGCCTCGGCTAACGCACTGATCGCCGAGATCGACGGCCAACCCGCAGGGTTCAAACTCGGTTATCAACAGCAGGAAAAAGTGTTCTACAGTTGGCTGGGCGGCGTATTGCCGAGGTTTCGCCGTTATGGTGTCGCGCAGGCTTTACTCGTGGAGCAAGAGCAGTGGGCACGGGCTCAGGGTTATCGACTGTTGGCGGTAAAAACGCGCAATCAGTTCCGTGCAATGCTGATGATGCTCATCAGTCATCACTATCAGATTGTTCAGCTGGAAAAGAAAGGCGAAGTGGCTGATTATCGGCTATTACTTGAGAAAATCTTGTGACAACATCTGCCTTGCATTTCACCCTGGAATAGGGTGCGATAAGGCAGTGAAACCCTACCTGAAAGGAAAAAGGAAGCCCAATGCGTAAAGTAGCAAAATTGATGGGTATCAGCCTGTTAGTGCTTGGCCTGGCGGCCTGTGACGGCGACACCAAAGACACCAAAGCATCAGCGGCTGATGCTGCTGCCAGCGCCCCCGCGGGGCAACAGGTAAGCTTGCTGGAGGGTACGCTGGCCTTCACCCTGCCCGTTGGCATGGCGGACCAAAGTGGCAAACTGGGCAATCAGGCAAACAACATGCATGTCTACGCCGATAGCACCGGTCAACGTGCGCTGATCGTGATCCTCGGCGACAAAACCCCCGACAGCCTGGAAACGCTGAGCAAACGTCTGGAAGATACCCAACGTGCGCGTGATGCCAACCTGCAGGTGGTCACCAACAAAGCCATCGACGTTGACGGCGTGCCACTGCGTCAGTTAGACAGCATCATCACCAGCAGCGGCGAGAAAGCCTACTCTTCTATCTTGATTGGCACGCTGAACAACAACATGCTGACTATTCAGGTGACCCTGCCGGCGGATAACCAACAGCAGGCTCAGGCTGAAGCCGAAGGCATCATCAAAACGCTGAAGCTGAAAAAATAAATACGCGACTGTGTCCCTCCATTGAACCTGGAGGGACACAGCCTGCGGTGCCTTACGCCAATGCCTGCGCCAGCAGAGTGATCGGATGTTCGCAGCGCTTGCTGGTCGACATTTCGATTTGCCATTTGCAGGTTTCGCAGTCGGTGACCACGACATCTACGCCACTTTCCTCTATCTGGCGGAACAGCGATGCACCGATCCCCTGTGAGGTCGCATAGTTTTCCGATTTAAAACCGTAGGTGCCGGCAATCCCACAACACTGCGAGTCCAGCACGATCAGCTCCAGCCCCGGGATTTGCCGCAACAATTCCAGCGTATAAGCAGTCCAGCCCATTTTCTCCATATGGCAAGGCGTATGGTAAGCCACCCGTAATGGCGTGTTTTTCAATGGCAACTGACGTCCTTGATTGATCAGACGATACAGATAACGTGTCGCCAGCTCTACCCGTTCACGCACTGCCGAGGTATCCACCTCCAGCAAATGCGGATATTCATCGCGCAGAGTAAAAGTACAGCTCGACGACGTTGCCACGACAGGAATACCGCGCTCCAGCACCGCTTCATGCAGCGACTCTGCATTCACCTTGGCCTGCTTTTTGGCCTGGGCGATAAAGCCGTTGGCGATTAGCGGCACGCCGCAGCATTTTTCACGCTTTAGCAGCTGCACGCCGATATCCATCGCATTAAAGACCTTGATCAGATCCTTACCCAGTTGCGGATGGTTGTAATTGACGAAGCAGCCGTGGAAAAACGCCACCTGCTCAGCGTAACGCTGCTGGACCTGCGCTTGCTGGCGGTACCAGCGACGGAAGGTGCCAAACGAATATTTAGGCAGTTCGCGACGATGGTCAATTTTTAACGCTTTATCCAGTAAAGCGCGTACCGGTTTCAACCCGGTAGCTGCATTAACGATCGGTGCAAACGGCGTCGATAGCGAGCCCATAATATCGGTGTGGCTCAGGATGGCATCGCGCAACGTGGGTTTGCTTTGGGCATAGTCGGCGCGAGCCCGTTGAATGATATCGCCGATTTTGACATCTGACGGGCAAGCCACCTCACAGCGTTTGCAGTTAGTGCAATACTTAAGCGCTTCGTCGTACAACGCCGGATCCTTGAGCCTCAGACGTTCACCGTCAGGCCCCGCCTGCTTTGGCCCCGGATAGAGTGGGTTGACTTTGGCAACGGGACAATAGGTGGTGCACACCGTACACTTGATGCAATTTTCGAAACTATTGTCTTTCTGTAGGCTCATGGTTGCTCCTCCTGCGCTGCAATCTGTTGCGCGACATGCAGCGCTCCAATCAGCGAAACACCCGCGCCGCAACCCTGCTGCAGCGGATCGTAGCCACCAGTCACCGCACCAATCGCGAACAGGTTGCTCACTGGCTCCCCGTGTCTTATTGCCCGTAACTGGCTATCGGTACGCACCCCAAATTGCAGATAGGGTTGCGGAGCAAACAGATCGCTATGGCACCAATCTGCGCGATCGGTTCGGCTGTCGACATCCAACCCCAATACCGGTTCACGTATACCGTCGAAGTCCGCCACCAGCCCATTACTGAAAAAGCTGCCGCTGGCCAGCACCACGTGTTGCGCAATGAGCGGAATATCGGTGTGGTTGCGGGTATAGAGACCCGTCACACGCCCAGCGTCGATATCTGCCCGCAGTACGCTGTCACCTGGCATAAAAACGCCGCCCAGCTGCTGTAAACGCGATCGCAGAGCCTGGTGCAAGCGCATGCCCAACACCGAAGGGGGGAGCGTCGGCAACACGCGGATAGGTTTCCCCACCGCCGCCTGCAGCGCCGCCAGCGGCTTATCGTCTTCCAACCCCAAGCAGGCGGGCAAGAAAATCGCCTCGGCATCCCCGGCAAGTCGACGCACTTCATCCGCCATCAATGTCAGGTTCTCAGCAAGATCCAGCACTCTGGCAATATTCACAGCCCGAAACTCACTGGGGTTGTTACGCAACCGGTCCAGCACAGGCAGGTGCATATGAGCCACTTCGGCCTTGATCCCCAACGCCTGCGTCAAGGAACTGGCAACCAGTTGGGGCTGAAAATCTAAAAATCCTTCGATACCAATTACCGCGATGTTTTGCCATGGAAGCTCCCCTTCCAGCGGCGTGACGGGTATCGCCTGCGGGCTTAGCCAAGTGGCTCGGCGCGTGCCAAGCGGCGTAACGCGCAGATGATTACGTTCGCTGCCCCCCTGTAAACTGAGGCCGCAGCGATGCAGCAACCGTGCTGCTTCGTCAGACAACGTGGCTACCCGTTCCGCCCCCATCAATGAATAGGGGTGCTGAGGGGCTTGTATGGCAAGCGCAGGCAACGCTGCCAGGGGAGCCTCTACCGGCGTGCCGTCGGGTAACTGTGCCAGCAGATCAAGCGAGCCGGAGGAGAAATAGAGGGCACTCTGGCCTGAACTGACGACGGCACAACGCTTGCCTTGCTCCGACAAGCGAATCGCACAGGTCATGCCCGCCAACCCGCCGCCAATCACCACTACGTCAAATCGCATCATCGGCCTCCTGTTCCTCCCGGGCATCAAGCCCGCACAATCCCTGGTAAACCCAACTGGTAAATTCGCTTTCGCGTAGCGCATCCCCCCAAGCGATAGGTCGTACCCCTTTCCAACGCTCATTGAGGAAATGTGATAACTGATCGATAGACTGCTGCGGGGTGGTGACGTTAAAACGCGTGAGTAGCCCAGCGGCGCGACAGGCGCAAAGCTCACCTTGGCAGGTGCCCATGCCAACGCGGGTACGACGGCGCAGATCAACCAGATTATTGACGGTGAGCGTGTTCACCGCATAACGCACCTCGCCGGCGGTAACGGCTTCACATTCGCACACCAGGCTGTTATCCAGCCGATCGCCAGCCGGTACCCGACTGGCGCGGTCACCGTGACGATAAACCGCCGAACCGCGAATGCTGGCGGGCAGGGAAACCACGCTGCGCACGGTTTCTTCCGCCGACTGGCGGGAACCCGGTAGGGCCTCTTGCGCAGTGGTGCAGGGGCTAGTTAACCCGAGCTTTTCGCATACTTTATCGGTGGCCCACTGTGCCATCAGCCGGTAGGTCATCAGTTTTCCGCCGGTGATGGTGATAAACCCTTCCAACCCGTCACGGCTGGCATGATCTAGCAGCACAATGCCACGGCTGACGTTACGGCCACTCGGATCATCATCACTGGCCACCAGTGGACGCACGCCGGCATAAGCTCGCAGAATACGGGTCTGCGCCAGCTCCGGTGCCAATAACGCGCCTTCACGTATCAGGATGTCCACTTCTTGTGGTGTCACCTGCATGTTGTCAATCTGGTCATAGTCAATGTGGGTGGACGTTGTGCCAATCAACGAAATGGTGTCACCCGGAACCAGAATGTCGGCATCTGCGGGCTTGCGGCAACGGTTGATCACCATGTTATTGATGCGATGCCCGAGGATCAGCAAAGCACCTTTCGCCGGGAACATACGAATACGCAAATCGGCATATTCCGCAATCTGCTGGCCCCAAATGCCGGCGGCGTTAACCACCATTTCGGCATGAATATCGTAGCGGCGTGCAGATTTATGGTCGAAAACGCGCACGCCGGTCACGCGATCGCCCACACGAATCAAACCAACCACCTGATGATAGGTCAGAATTTGTGCGCCGTGCTCACGGGCATCGAGCATATTCGCGGCGGTTAGTCGGAACGGATCAACAGTGCCATCGGGTACGCGCACTGCACCTATCAATGTTGGATTCGCCGCAGGCTCCAGGCGCAGTGCCAACTGTGGGTCAATCGCTTCGGCGTTGATGCCGGCACTGTGACAGGCGGCAATAAACTCTTGTTGGTAGGCCAACGAATCCTGCGGCAACGTAATAAACAGCCCATCGGTACGCTCAATGCAGTGATGTGCTATGCGTTTGAGGATACGGTTTTCTTCTATGCACTCGCGTGCCGACTCGCCGTCGGTCACCGCATAACGCGCACCACTGTGCAGCAGGCCATGGTTGCGGCCCGTCGCGCCAGTCGCGATGTCGTGGCGCTCAAGCAGTATGCAACGCAGTCCACGGCGCGCACAGTCACGCGCAATGCCCGCGCCGGTCGCGCCACCGCCGATGATGATCACATCCGTTTCGTTAGCCGGTGAATGGCTGCTCATGACACTCCCTCATGATCCGTGGTTATGCGTCTATTGAGCCACAGTCACTGGGGTCTTTGTTTGATAAGGAACAATAACGAACCTGAAACGAAAACATAATGTCCACAAAAAACCATGAATGTGATCATAATCACGATTTTTGGGTGTTTTTCTATTTCATAACGTTAACGAATCGCTCAAAATTCGCCGGTGCTTCATAAAAGTGTAACAATTGCGCCATTCATCACAGCGACACCAGGCTGATTTGACTAGGATGACGCTCGTTATGGAACATAAAAACACCACATTCGATATCCGCTCAATCATCAAATGAACGTACAAGATCATATTGATGTGATAACTAGATAAAGCCATCGGAGGCGCTCATGTTGAGTATTTTTAAGCCGGCAGCACACATTTCCCGTGTGCCGGTCGACAAAGTCGACCCGCTGTACCGTAAATTGCGCTGGCAAATTTTTATGGGGATTTTCTTCGGTTATGCCGCCTATTACCTGGTGCGCAAGAACTTCACCCTGGCCATGCCTTATTTGATTGACCAAGGTTTCAGCCGCGGTGACCTCGGTTTCGCGCTGTCCGGTATTTCTATCGCCTACGGTTTTTCCAAATTCATCATGGGGTCGGTGTCTGACCGCTCCAACCCGCGCGTATTCCTGCCCGCCGGCTTGATTTTGGCCGCAGCAGTGATGTTGTTCATGGGCTTCGTGCCTTGGGCAACGTCTAGCATCGCTGTCATGTTCGTGCTGCTGTTCCTGTGCGGTTGGTTCCAGGGAATGGGCTGGCCGCCGTGTGGCCGTACCATGGTGCACTGGTGGTCGCAGAAAGAACGCGGCGGTATTGTTTCGGTCTGGAACTGTGCCCACAACGTAGGTGGTGGTCTGCCGCCACTGCTGTTCCTGCTCGGTATGGCATGGTTCAACGACTGGCATGCTGCGCTGTATATGCCGGCCTTCGGTGCCATCCTGGTCGCCCTGATCGCCTTTGCCCTAATGCGTGACACCCCACAATCTTGTGGCCTGCCACCGATCGAAGAATACAAAAACGATTACCCGGACGATTACAGCGATAAAGCGGAAGAAGAGCTGACTGCCAAGCAAATCTTCATGCAATACATTCTGCCGAACAAGCTGTTGTGGTACATCGCCGTGGCCAACGTGTTCGTCTACCTGTTGCGTTACGGCATCCTGGACTGGTCACCGACCTACCTGAAAGAAGTGAAGCATTTTGCGCTGGACAAGTCTTCCTGGGCTTACTTCCTGTACGAATATGCCGGTATTCCGGGCACCCTGCTGTGCGGCTGGATGTCGGACAAGGTGTTCAAAGGTAACCGCGGTGCAACGGGCGTGTTCTTTATGACCCTGGTGACCATCGCCACCGTGGTTTACTGGCTGAACCCGGTCGGTAATCCTGGCATCGATATGGCCTGTATGATCACCATCGGCTTCCTGATTTATGGCCCGGTGATGTTGATCGGTCTGCACGCATTGGAGCTGGCGCCGAAGAAAGCAGCCGGTACCGCTGCGGGCTTCACCGGTCTGTTCGGTTACCTGGGGGGTTCCGTCGCAGCCAGCGCCATCGTCGGCTATACCGTTGACTACTTCGGTTGGGACGGCGGCTTCATGGTGATGATTGGCGGCAGCATCGGTGCGGTAGTCCTGTTGTTGCTGACCATGATGAGCGAGAAAAAGCACCACGCAGAAATCGCTGCCAATAAACGCGGTTAAGTTTCATATCACTGTCGCATTATTTAAAGGCCGCATTGCGGCCTTACACTGCTGACAAAGCCTGTTATTAGGGAAAGTGTGCCGATGGGGTCGTAGCGGCTTGTCCGCCGGAGCGCCCCTCGGCGCGCTAAGCCCGGGCATCTCGGGTTCAAAAACCACTTTGTCATCAAACTCAGGCCGCATTGCGGCCTTTTTACTCCCCTCTGCCCCTACAACACGGAGAACAACAACATGCGGACTCAAGTCAAAGCCCTGCTGACAGGGATCATCCTGGCGACCTCAATGGTCAGCGCGGCGCACGCCGCCGACAAGGTAGTCATTGCCCACCGTGGCGCCAGCGGTTATCTGCCGGAACACACGCTGCCCGCGAAGGCCATGGCCTATGCGCAGGGGGCAGACTTCCTCGAGCAGGATCTGGTGATGACCAAAGACAACGAGTTGGTGGTGTTGCATGACCACTATCTCGATCGCGTCACCGATGTGGCAGAACGTTTCCCAGACCGTGCGCGCAAAGATGGTCGCTATTACGCCATCGACTTCACGTTGCCGGAAATTAAATCGCTGAAGTTTACCGAAGGCTTTGAGATCGAAAACGGCAAGAAGGTACAGGGATACCCAGGCCGTTTCCCGATGGGCAAATCCGACTTCCGTGTTCATACCTTCCAGGAAGAGATCGAGTTTGTTCAGGGCCTGAACCATTCAACCGGTAAAAATATCGGTATCTACCCGGAAATCAAAGCACCCTGGTTCCACAAGCAGGAAGGCAAAGACATCTCCAGTAAGGTGCTGTCAGTCCTGAAGCAGTATGGTTATACCGGCAAAGGCGATAACGTCTATCTGCAATGCTTCGACGCCAACGAACTGAAGCGAATTAAAACCGAGCTTGAACCGAAGATGGGTATGGATCTGAAACTGATCCAACTGATTGCCTATAACAAGTGGCAGGAAACCTATGAGCAAAAGGCCGATGGCAAGTGGGTGGAATACGACTATGACTGGATGTTCAAGCCAGGCGCGATGAAGCAAATTGCTCAGTACGCCGACGGTATCGGACCGGACTACCACATGCTGGTGGTAGCGGAGAAATCCAAGCCCGGCAAGGTGGTATTGACCGACATGGTGAAGGAAGCCCATGCCAATAAACTGGCGGTGCACCCATTCACCATCCGTGCAGATGCGCTACCGAACTACGTCACCGACGTGAACCAACTGTATGACGTGATTTACAACCAAGCAGGCGTTGACGGCGTATTCACCGACTTCCCTGACAAGGGCGTGCAATTCCTGCAAAAGCAGGGTCAGCACAAGTAACCATCAGGGCGCCGCAAGGCGCCCCATGATAAGTCACAACCCAATGGATTTCGCGTCCCGGCGAGGCTGGCAAGTAAACGCATCCCCGGGATGCTTACTCAAGTCAGTGACTGGGGTAAGTGCGCGTAGCCAACAATGCTAAACGAAGGGTTATCAGGCCAGGAACATCTTGCGCAGATAGTGCGGTACCGCGTCGTCGACGTTGGAGCCAATCACTTCCAGCTCAGGCAGCTTGTCTTTCAGACGCTGGTGCGCGTCGCGCATGATGCAGCCTTTACCGGCCATCGACAGCATTTCCAGATCATTCATACCATCGCCAAAGGCAATGCACTCTTTCAGCGTATAGCCGATGATCTTGGCCACTTCTTCCAGCGCATGCCCTTTTGACACACCGCCCGCCATCACTTCCAGACAGGTTGGAAACGAGAAACTGACGTTAACCCGATCGCCCCAACGCGCATTGATGGCATCTTCCAGCGGCAGCAGTTTTTCGTGATCGTCACAGGTGAAGTACACCTTGCACACACCGTCGGTTTCCAGCAGGCCTGGCTCGAACAGCTGGTAGGTGAAGATCGACTCGCGGAAGAATTCCTCCTGCTCCGGGCTTTCGCGGTTGATGTACCAGTCGTCGTTCCGGTAGACGTTGGTGGTGATGTCCGCATCGTCATGCAGCATGCCGTAGAGATCACGGGCAATGTCTTCGGCCAGATTATGACTGAAAATCAGCTCGCCGTCGGTATTGTGCACTCGAGCGCCGTTAGAGGTGATCATAAAGGCATTGATATCGAGGCTATCGCGGATCTGCGCAACGTCGATATGGTGGCGGCCGGTAGCAAAAACAAAATGCACGCCACGCTGGGTCAGCAGCTTCAAGGTCTCTTTGGCGTAAGGTGACAGCGTATGGTCAGGTGATAGCAGCGTGCCATCTAAATCGGAAGCAACGACGTGATACATAGCGGTATGTTCTAACCTCTGATGGAGTGGTCGGCGGTAGGTGCACCACCTAAGTGTTGAGCAAAGAAACGCAGGATTGCGCTCAATGCTTCGGCGCGCATCGCGTCCCGCTCAAACAGGATCTCATGCCGTGCGCCTTCGATAACCTGCGGTTTACCCCCTTCACAGGGATGACCCGCGTCTGACAATGCCTGACAAAAAGCCTGGTGGGAACGGTTGTCGACCACCCGTTCTTCCCCGGCCTGTAATAATAATAGCGGCGTGGTTATTTTAGCCGCTTGAGCAATAATCTCTCGCCCAGCCTGCAGGCTTTCCCTTACCCAATGGTAAGTCGGCCCGCCCACTTGTAACTCGGGATAATCGGCGTAATAACGCAAACAGCGCCGATAGCGCTCCCGGCTGTGGGTCAATACATTGACGACATAGGGCAGTGGCCGCCACTGGCCAGTGCCTATTGCATAGTAGTCGCGTACTACGGGGTATTTCTCCGCCCAATTCAGGATACGGTTTGCCATCCAGTCGGGCATTGGCAAATAAATACCGAACATGGGCGCACAAAACGCAGCTGCGTCAAAGCTCTGAGGCTGGCGTACCAGAAACTGCGCCAGGATCGCTCCCCCCATCGAATGGGCCAACGCAAAACGTTGCCGGTAGCCACCTGGTGCCACTTCTTGCTGATAGAATTGCGCGAAATCGTCAACGTAATCGGCAAAGTTTATCACATGACCCCGGTGCGTATCTGCCAGCAAACGGCCTGAACGGCCTTGCCCACGGTGATCCAGAATCATTACGTCATAGCCGCAATGAAACAGATCGTAAGCAACTTCAGGATATTTAACGTAACTTTCGATGCGGCCGGGGCTGATCACCACCACCCGCTGGTGACGTGCAGAGCGGAAACGTACGAAACGGATTGGCACACCGCCAACCCCGCTGAACTCGCCTTCTTCACGCAGCCGCCAAAAATCCAGCAGCGGTCCGGTGGCGAAGGCAGCGAACTGCGTTTCACGCGTTAACCAGTCATCAGTGCTGAGAGTAAACGACGTCATCAAGAGCTTTTCCCTGAGCCGCCAGCGGCAAAAATGTGACTTCTGGCACAAGAAATAATACTAGCGTATTGTGATTCAATTCTTACAAAAACCGAACCATTTTGGCACAAATTGGCGCTTTCAGGGAGCACTGCGATGACCTTAGACTGGTGGTTAACCTACCTGCTAACAACCCTTATCCTCAGCCTGTCACCCGGTTCAGGGGCGATCAACACCATGAGCACCGGCATCAGCCACGGTTATCGTGGCGCGGCAGCATCGATCGCCGGCCTGCAGGTTGGGCTGAGTCTGCATATCGTTCTGGTCGGCATTGGCCTGGGCGCGTTGGTGTCGCAATCGCTGATGGCGTTTGAATTGCTGAAATGGCTGGGTGCTGCTTATCTCGTGTGGCTCGGTATTCAACAGTGGCGCGCCGCCGGTGCCCTGGACCTGCATACGCTGGCGGGTACGATGCCGCGCCGCCGCCTGTTCCGCCGTGCGGTGCTGGTAAATCTGACCAACCCAAAAAGCATCGTGTTTCTGGCCGCGCTGTTCCCACAGTTTATTTTGCCCAACCAGCCGCAGGCCGAACAGTACCTGGTGCTGGGTGTCACCACCGTGGTAGTAGATATCATCGTGATGATTGGCTACGCCACGCTGGCAACCCGCATTGCAGGTTGGCTAAAAACGCCACGCCAAATGCAGCTGCTGAACCGCATCTTCGGTTCGCTGTTTATTCTGGTGGCCGGGTTGCTCGCCACGGCAAGAAAAGCCTGATAGCGCATTCTACGCCTAATTATCGCAAACAGGTTGGAGAGGATCAGCGCATAAGACCCGGAGCCTACACGGAGTACGTGAGGCTCCTGAGCACTGCTCGGGCCCAACCTGGCAAGTAAAATAGCCTAGCGGGTAAAAATCAGGTGCAAGCCGAAGCCGGTGAACAATACGCCCGCCAGCCCGTCGATCCACTTAGCCAGCCGCTGATAGCCGCGGCGCATCGCTGGCAGCGCAAACACCACCGCAACCAGGCTGAACCAAACAAACGTCTCAGCGATGATCAACAAAAACAGGCCCCAGCGCGCACCGGCCCCCACATCGTCACCCACAAACAGTGAAAACACGCTGCCGAAATAGATAACCGCCTTCGGATTAGACAGGTTCGTCAGGAAGCCACGAATAAAGCTGCGTCCCGGCTTGGGCAAGGTGACCTTCACTTCCGGTGCCGGCGCAGATTGCGCGTTTTGGGCGCGAGCGGAACGCAGCAGCTGCCAGCCCATCCAGCACAGGTAAATCCCACCGCCGACCATAATAATCTGATGCAGCCAGGCCATTTTTTGCAGGATCAAGTGCAGGCCCATCAGCGCCACCCCCGCCCACACCACGATGCCGAGCGAAATGCCCACCACGCCCATCATCGCCTCACGGCGCGAACGGCTGGCGGCGGTTTGCGACACAAAAAAGAAGTCTGGGCCCGGGCTCATCAGCGCAATCAGGTGCACCAGAGCCACGGTTAGAAATAGCATCAACATGATTTATTGCCCTTAATCTTCGTCATTATCGAGGTGATCGCGGATCATCGCCATAAACGGGGCGCCAAAACGCTCCAGCTTGCGCTGGCCGACACCGTTAACACTCAACAGGTCACCGGCCTTAATTGGCATCTGTTCCGCCATTTCCAGCAGCGTAGCATCGTTGAATACCACGTAAGGGGGGATATTTTCTTCGTCGGCAATCGACTTACGCAGCTTGCGCAGTTTAGCGAACAATTTGCGATCGTAATTACCACCGTAGGATTTTTGGTTAGCGCTACTGCGGATCTTCAGGCTCTGGATGCGCGGTACCGCCAGTTGCAGCTCCAGCTCACCACGCAGTACCGGGCGTGCGGCCTCGGTCAGTTGCAGCGCCGAATGCAAAGCGATGTTCTGAGTGATAAAACCCAGGTGGATCAACTGACGCAGTACGCTCGTCCAATGCTCGGTGGTTTGATCGCGACCAATGCCGTATACCGGCAACTTTTCATGCCCGTATTCACGGATACGCTGGTTATTGGAGCCGCGCAGCACTTCGACAATATAGCCCAGCCCGAAACGCTGGCCGACACGGTACACGCAGGACAACGCCTTGCGGGCATCTTCCAGTCCGTCATAGCGCTTGGGCGGATCCAGGCAGATATCGCAGTTGCCGCAGTTCTGGTGTTTACCTTCACCAAAATAGTTGAGTAACACCAATCGGCGGCAGGTTTGCGCTTCAGCAAACGCGCCCATGGCATTGAGCTTATGACGTTCAATATCCAGTTGCTGCCCGGCCGGTTTTTCTTCCAGACAGCGACGCAGCCAAGCCATGTCCGCCGGGTCATACAACAAAATGGCTTCGGCCGGCAGGCCGTCGCGCCCAGCGCGACCGGTTTCCTGGTAATAAGATTCGATATTGCGTGGAATATCAAAGTGAACCACGAAACGCACGTTGGGTTTGTTGATGCCCATGCCAAAAGCAACGGTAGCCACCACCACCTGCAAATCGTCACGTTGGAAGGCTTCCTGCACCTGTGCGCGGCGCTCATTATCCAGCCCTGCGTGGTAGGCTCCCACGCTTAGGCCACGGCTTTGCAGGCGCGCGGTGGTGTCTTCAACCTTGGCGCGGCTGTTGCAGTAAATAATACCGCTCTTACCCCGTTGGTCCTGCACAAAGCGCCACAGCTGATCGAGCGGTTTGAACTTCTCCACCAGCGTGTAACGAATATTCGGCCTGTCAAAGCTGCTGACCTGGACGAGCGGATCCTGCAGCGCCAACAGACGCACGATATCGCCACGCGTCGACTCATCGGCGGTCGCGGTCAGGGCAATCACCGGCATATCTGGGAAGCGTTGCTTCAGCAGCCCCAGCGCGCGGTATTCTGGACGGAAATCGTGACCCCACTGAGAAATACAATGCGCTTCATCCACCGCCAACAGGGCCGGTGGATAGCCCCCGAGCTGATCGAGGAAACTGTCCATCATCAATCTTTCAGGGGCGATATACAGCATTTTGATCTGGCCATTGCGGCAACCCGCCATCACTTCAAGCTGTTGCTCGCGTGTCTGAGTCGAGTTATAGCAAGCGGCAGAGACGCCATAGGCCAGCAGTTGATCAACCTGATCTTTCATCAATGAGATCAATGGGGAAACCACTAATGTCAGGCCGTCCATCACCAGCGCCGGGATTTGATAGCACAACGATTTACCGCCACCGGTCGGCATAACAACCAGGCAATCCTGCCCAGCGATCGCCGTATTGATAATCGTTTGTTGACCCGGTCGGAATTGCTGGTAGCCGAAGGTATCGCGTAATACCTGCTCTGCCAGCAACTCTTTGTTTATCACTGCTGCGGTTGACACACACTTCCCCACTTTGAACGGTATTCCCAAAGTCATTGGAGCTACGGCAAGGCGGCCAGTAGGTGAATCCCCGGGAGCTTGGCCAACCAAGTGAGCGGGGGTGAGTCTACGCAGCCAACACAGCAGCAGCTTCAAGTACGCAGGGTATGATTACATAATATCGTTTAGCATGACACCAACGCCAACCCGTGTCTGCCGGAAGTTGTAATCAATCAAGGATTCGCCGTAGCCGCTGAACACCTGAGTGTAGAAACGCACGTGCTTGCCGATCGGGTAGCTCCAGCCCATTTCCGCGCCGCCGTAGCCGCTGTTCCAGTTATAATGGCTGTCGACGCTGAATATGCTGTCACCCCAGGCATAACCGACTTTCAGGCGGTAGTAACCCATGTATTTGGTGATATCCGGGTTGTCGTCGCTGCTGTCGCTTTCCGAGAAACGGAACCAGGGTTTGAGATCCACCTGCCAGTTGCCATTTTGCGCCATAAAGCGCGCGTAACCGCGGTTCCAACTGCGAGAAGTGGGATCAGAGCGGCCGTTGGATTGGTGGTTAAGACCAACTTCAACGTCACGCAGTGTCCAACCGGCAAAGCTGTAATCCGTCGCCCAGCCCAAGAATACCTGTGGTTCATAGTTGGTCTCACGGAAGGGCGATGACTCACTGTGGTTGGAAAGCTGCCACCATGAGCGTTGCGTGTAAGAAGCGCCCAGCACAGAGTTGTCGCCGGCAATACCGCGCCACAGTGGAAACGCCAGGCTGAGCTGGTATTTCACTTCATCCTTGCGTGCATTTTCGGCCCAGTTATAGGACTTGATGGCTTCTTTGTTGATATTGCTGGTATCGGTGTACAACACGTAGTTGGTATCGTACGGGTACAGCGTAAATGGGTTGTCGTGATCCTGCAGCATGTTGGCAATAATGCTGCCGCGCACCGCCGGTTTATCATGAATTTGCTGCTCTTTGGCCTCTTCCGCCTGAACCACCAGCGGCACCGCCAGCGTGGCTAAAACGATCCCTGACAAAATGCGCATAACGTTCCTCACCCCAACAAAAAATGACAAACTCTGAAATAAAAACAGGCCATTTTACACACAAAGGCGGTTTTACAGCAGCGTGACGTGTATTTATTGGATTAGTCTGGAAAGCAACAAAATATAGGCATAATATCAACAAACAGTTAACCTGGACTGACCAGTTACCTTCCCTACTACACAGAACAAGCATAGGTATTTATGTCTACAACACCACTGACTCTCGAAGCCGCACGCCAGAAAATTGGCGAAATCTTTGTTTATCACATGCCGTTTAACCGCGAGCTGGGCCTTGAGCTCCGCCGCTTTGACGACGACTACGTGGAGCTGAGTTTCACCAACCAGCCCAAGTTGGTGGGCAACGCTGCCCAGAAGATCCTGCACGGTGGCGTAATCGCGTCGGTACTGGACGTCGCCGCAGGGTTGGCGTGCGCCGGCAGTGTGTTGATGCGTCTGGATCCTCTGCTCGAAGAAGAAGTCGCTACTCGCCTGTCACGCATGGGGACTATCGATCTGCGCGTTGACTATCTACGCCCGGGTCGCGGTGAGCACTTCGTGGCTGCGGCCAGCGTCTTGCGCAGCGGCAACAAAGTTGCTGTCGCCCGCGTTGAACTGCATAACCACGATGGCCTGCATATTGCCAGTGCCACCGCCACCTACCTGGTCGGGTGATTGTATGCGGTGAGCGTCTTCAGTACACTCACCGCACCTCCGTTTTACCCATCTGAGTATCGTCATGGACGCACAGCAAACGCGGCAGGGCATCTTCTTTGCTCTTGCTGCCTATTTTATTTGGGGCATTGCTCCGGCCTATTTCAAACTGATCCAACAGGTCCCTGCCGATGAGATCCTCACTCACAGGGTCATTTGGTCATTCTTCTTTATGCTGGCGCTGATCTCACTGGGCCGCAATTGGCCACAGGTGCGTGCCGCCTGCCACAACCGCAAACGGCTGTTGCTGCTGGCGGTGACGGCACTGCTGATCGGCGGCAACTGGCTGCTGTTTATCTGGGCGGTGAATAACCACCATATGCTGGAGGCCAGCCTGGGGTATTTCATTAACCCGCTGGTGAACGTGCTGTTGGGGATGTTGTTCCTGGGGGAGCGCTTCCGCCGAATGCAGTGGCTGGCGGTGGTATTGGCGTTCGCCGGCGTACTGATTCAGCTATGGCAATTTGGCTCTCTGCCGATTATTGGCCTGGGGCTGGCGTTCAGCTTCGCGTTCTACGGCTTGCTTCGCAAGAAAATTGCCATAGACGCACAGACCGGTATGTTGATTGAAACCCTGTGGCTACTGCCCGTGGCGGCGGCGTATCTGTTCCTGTTTGCCGACAGCCCGACCAGCCACCTGGGCGCTAACCCTGGGTCGTTAAACCTGCTACTGGTGGCTGCCGGTATCGTCACCACCGTGCCGCTGCTGTTCTTTACTGCCGCAGCGACCCGCCTACGCCTGTCGACACTTGGCTTTTTCCAGTACCTCGGCCCCACGCTGATGTTTCTGCTGGCCGTCACCTTCTACGGTGAAACTGTGGGTCAGGACAAACTGGTGACCTTCGGCTTTATCTGGGCAGCGTTGATTCTGTTTATCATGGATGCGCTTTACACCCAACGCAAACTACGCTGAACCAACGTCAGGTTGATGCCGGCGCGGCGCGGTTGGAAATAAACCGCGCCATCGCCGGCCCCGTCAGCAAAATGGTGAACAGCCGCAGTGTCTGCATCGCCATCACAAAAGACATATCTACCCGGCTGCCTGCGGCAATGATCGCCACGGTATCCAACCCGCCAGGGCTGGTTGCCAGATAGGCCGTCATCATATCCACCGGCAGGAAATGCGTCAGCATCCATGCCAGCAGGCCGCAAATCAGCATCAGCGCGACGATCGACACCACCATTTGCGGCAAGGTACGCAGCGCCAACAAAAATATCGGTCGGGTGAAACGTAGCCCAACGCTCCAGCCAATCAGAGTATAGGCCAACGCCAGTAGCCATTCCGGCACCTGCAGGGCCATCGTCCCGCTGGAATGCAGCGCCGCACCGATGATCATCGGCAACAGCAATGCACCAGAGGGAATACGCAGCCGGGGCCCCAACCACGCGCCGATCATAGCCACTCCCAGCGTCGCCAGAAAGCGCCAATCCAGCGACGGGAACCATTCCAATGCTGCGCTACCCTGGCCCGCTTCATCCCCCAAACCAATACGGGCCACTAACGCTGCCGCCGTCGCGACAAACAGCACCCGCAAGTACTGCATGAATGCCACCAGCCGGACATCTGCACCAAAATCTCCGGCCATCGCCACCATCGCCGACGCACCGCCGGGCGATGAGCCCCAGGCCCCCGTAGGCCCCGGCAAACCGCTAAAGCGCACCAGGCACCAACCGGAAATACCACTCGCCAACAGCGTCGCGATCAGTACCAACAGCACCAGAGGCCAATCATTGAGTAACGGCGTGAGAATCGCAGGGGAAAGGCTTTGCGCAATCATGCAGCCCAGTACCGCCTGCGCAGCGATAAAAAGGGCGCTGGGAATACGTACCGTGGCACCCAATAGCCCCATCGCCACACCGACAATCATCGGCCCCAGCAACAGCGCAGCGGGAATATGAAAGGTTTGCAGGCCAAACCCCAGCACCAGCGAGGCCAGCAGCAGGATTGACCATTGAATCAAACGGGGGGACTTCTCCATCAAAACTCACGCCTTACAGACAGATAAGCTGAGGGAGCATTCTACCCCTTTTTTGCAGGCTAAGACTGGGGTTAGGCAGAAATATCGGGCGAACAAGTTCGCCCCTCAGGTTAAAGCCAGTTCTTGCGCTTGAAGTACAGATAGGGGGCTAACCCTGCCAGGATCATCAGGCTGATAGCACCAGGGTAACCAAACGACCACTTCAGCTCTGGCATAAACTCAAAGTTCATCCCGTAGCTTGAGGCCACCAGCGTTGGCGGCAGGAACACCACGGACACCACCGAGAAGATCTTGATGATGCGGTTCTGCTCAATATTGATAAAGCCCATCGCTGCCTGCATCAGGAAGTTCACTTTCTGGAACAGCGATTCGTTGTGCGGCAGCAGGGATTCGATATCACGCAGCACTTCACGCGCCTGTTCCAACTGACCGGTCGGTAACCGTGCCTTACGCACCAGGAAGTTCAGAGCACGCTGGGTATCCATCAAACACAGGCGCACTTTCCAGCCGATATCTTCCAGCTCTGCCAGCGTTGACAGCGCTTCGTCGTATTCGTCACCCTGATGGCCTTCCATGATCACCCGGCTGAGTTTTTCCAGATCGCTGTAGACGTTTTCGATCTCGTCGGCTAACTGCTCAATCTTGGTTTCGAACAGATCCAGCAATAGCTCGTAGGCATTGCCGTCGACCATCGTCAGGTTACGGGCACGCATACGATACAGGCGAAACGCCGGCAGTTCGCGCTCACGCAGGGTATACAAGCGGCCATCACGAATGGTGAAAGCCACCGTGGAGTTACCGGCATGATCTTCCGCATCTTCAAAATAGAAGAAAGAGTGAATATGCAAACCGTCTTCGTCTTCGAAAAAACGCGCGGAGGCTTCGATATCGTCTAGCTCCGGGCGTGTCGCCAGGCTTTGGCCCAGCTCGCTTTGAACGCGCTCACGCTCGCCTTCTTCCGGCTCAACCAGATCAACCCACAATGACGTGGTCAGATCATCGGATTCATCCAACTCCAGACGGGACAGGCGGCTGTTATCTAATTTAAACGCGCTTAGCATGTGCCAAACTCCCTTAGGGTGACAGGGGTAAACAACGCGTGGAAGCACAGAAACAGAGGGGGTGTTGCATCACCAGCTTGTTTCAGACCATGAAGGATCTGACTCGTAGCGACACTTAAGAGGTCGCCGACAACCACGAAGGCTATCAGCTCAATAGGATAGCCTTAGAAGTTGTACCTGTTGTTGTCCAGGTCAGTGAGCCAGTATCTACTGGGTGTGTCCAAGGCGTATGTCCTCATTGATAATAGTGCGCGCATGTTACGCCGAGAAGAAAAAGTCTGTCAACACGTTAGGCACGATAATTGCGCAACAATTCATCGCTATGACGAATAGGATAAATTCGGCTTAATCCGCGATAAACGGTAACGAAAAAGTCGCGGCGATCTCTGACCACGCCCAAGAATGTTGCTAAGATTACGCCACGATAAGCTTGCGGACTTTACGAATGAAACAGATTACTGCCCACGACCTGACCACCATGAGTGAACAGGCCGCCAAAGTGGCACGCCTGCGCGCGCACCGCACGTTACACGACGAGTTGAGCGATCCGGTACAACGATTGGCGATTGCCATGGAACCCGGCACCTATATCCGCCCACACCGTCATCCGCAAACCTGGGAACTGTTAACCCCGCTGCGCGGACGCTTTGTAGTACTGCAATTTAACGAAGAGGGCGTCGTCACCCAGCGAACCCTGCTCGGTGAAGAAACCAAAGTGCTGGAAATGCCGGCATATACCTGGCATGCCGTGCTGTCGGTTGATCCAGGTGGTGTGGTTTTTGAGGTGAAACAAGGGCCTTATCAGGCGCTGTCTGAAGAAGACTGCATGCAGTGGGCACCGCAAGAAGGGGCTGAAGGCACCGAAGCGGTGATGCGTTGGTATGCCACTGCGCAAGTGGGTGACCGTTTCGCTCACTGAGGCGGTTCTTCAAACCGCCGCAATATGCTCGGCTTAATTCGAGTCGCATGAAGGCCGCGAGACCCTGAATCCCCAGGCGCTGAGTGAACCAGGTGCCTGGGGTAAAACAGGTGCAACCAGCAGTATAACGAGTATAAGTTACACCGTTTCCAGGCGGGCGTAGGCGGCGACAAGCCACTTAATCCCTTCCCCTGGAAACGCAATCTGCAGCCGGCTGTGTTCACCACTGCCTTCCAGATTGACGATGGTCCCTTCACCAAACTTGGGGTGACGCACTCGCTGGCCCAGCTTATAACCGGTGTCGTTTTCACTGATCGGCGTACCCATACGGCGATGACTCACCGGCCGCGAGACACTGGCGCGCAAACGCACTTCTTCCACGCAATCTTCCGGCAGTTCACCGATGAAACGTGAAGGGCGGTGATAAACCTCTTTGCCGTACAGGCGGCGTGTTTCAGCGTAGGTCAGCGTCAATTTCTGCATGGCACGCGTCAAGCCAACGTAGGCCAGACGGCGTTCTTCTTCCAAGCGCCCACCTTCATCCAGCGACATTTGGCTTGGGAACATCCCCTCTTCCATACCGACGATAAACACCAGCGGAAACTCCAGCCCCTTGGCCGAGTGCAGGGTCATCAACTGCACCGCATCCTGATAAGCATCGGCCTGCCCCTCACCCGCTTCAAGTGCCGCATGTGAAAGAAATGCCTGCAGCGGCATCAGATCCTGATCTTCATCCTGATAGCTGTACTGGCGCGTTGCGGTTACCAGTTCCTCGAGGTTTTCGATACGCGCCTGGCCTTTTTCGCCCTTCTCCTGTTCATACATAATGAACAGACCCGAATCACGGATCACCCGGTCAGTCTGAACGTGCAGCGGCATATCGGCGGTTTCGTGCGCCAGTGCGTCCACCAGTTCGGTAAAACGTTGCAACGCAGATGCCGCGCGCCCGGCCAGCACTTTGTCCTGCAACAGCGCGCGGGTGGCCTGCCACAACGTCAGTTGGCGATCGCGTGCTGTACGACGCACTTCGTCCAGCGTCCGGTCACCAATGCCACGCGTTGGGGTATTTACCACACGTTCAAACGCCGCATCGTCGTTACGATTGGCGATCAACCGCAGGTAGGCCAATGCGTCCTTGATCTCCTGACGCTCGAAGAAGCGTTGCCCGCCGTAAATGCGGTACGGCATTGCCGTTTGCAATAACGCTTCTTCCAATACACGTGACTGGGCATTGCTGCGGTAAAGAATGGCACAGTCATTCAGTGCGCCACCGTTCTCCTGCCAGGCCTTGATGCGGCCAACCACAAAGCGCGACTCGTCGAGTTCGTTGAAGGCACAATAGATTGAAATGGGTTCACCATCCCCGCCTTCGGTCCACAGGTTTTTACCCATGCGCCCGCCGTTATTGGCGATCAGGGTGTTGGCTGCTTTCAGAATATTGCTGGTCGAACGGTAGTTTTGCTCCAGAAGGACGCTCTGGGCACCAGGGAAATCCTTCAAGAAACGTTGGATGTTCTCCACCTGAGCGCCACGCCATCCATAGATGGACTGGTCGTCATCACCCACGATCATCACGTTGCTGTTATTGCCGGCCAGCAAGCGGATCCAGGCATATTGGATACTGTTGGTGTCCTGGAACTCGTCCACCAATATGTTGGTGAAGCGTTCGCGGTAATGATTGAGGATATGCGGCTTGTTCAGCCACAGCTCATGGGCACGCAACAGCAGTTCGGCAAAGTCCACCAGCCCGGCACGGTCACAGGCTTCCTGATACGCCTGATAGATACGCAGCCAGGTTGCCTCTACGGGGTTGTTATAGGTTTCAACATGCTGTGGGCGCAGGCCTTCATCTTTTTTGCCGTTGATGTACCACATCGCCTGACGCGGCGGCCACTGCTTTTCATCGATATTCAACGCTTTGACGATACGTTTGAGCAGGCGGAGTTGGTCGTCGCTGTCGAGGATTTGGAAGTCTTGTGGCAGGTTGGCGTCCAAATGATGAGCACGCAGCAGACGATGAGCCAAGCCGTGGAAAGTGCCGATCCACATCCCCCCCTGGCTGGTCCCAATCAGGTGTTCGATACGGTGGCGCATTTCCGCCGCCGCCTTGTTGGTGAAGGTCACCGCCATAATGGAATACGGCGAACAGTTCTCTACCGACAACAGCCAGGCGATGCGATGCACCAGCACTCGGGTTTTACCACTGCCCGCGCCGGCCAGTACCAACAGGTTGCCACGTGGCGCCGCCACGGCTTCGCGTTGTTTTTCATTCAGGCTGTCGAGCAGATCGGAAACGTCCATAGGCACCATTAATTGGTAAGGGAAAGCGCGTCAGAAATGCGATTCCACTGTGAATTTATACAGAGTCAGTTTGGGATTATACCCGAAATAATTGAAGTTGCAGCAAGGCGGCCAGTGTGCGAGCCCCAGGAACTGACTCCAGTCAGTGGCTGGGGTGACAACACCGCTGCGGTTTCAAGCATGAAGGGCTATAACAATGCTGTCAGCGATGCCAACTGAGCGATCTCAATGTGTGGCAGCAGGCGACTGTCAGCGGCCTGCATCAGGCTGCGTTGACGGTCGTTGATCCAACAGGCTTGTAAGCCGGAACGTAACGCCCCGGCGACGTCAGTGGTCAAGTCATCACCGACGTGGAGAATAGATTGAGGCGCGATCCCTAACCGTTCGGCGGCCAGCTGGTACATGTCCTGATAAGGTTTGGCGCGGCCATCCGGCCCCGAACGCAACACAAACTGAAAGTAACCATCCAGCCCGCAGAGCGCAGGATCGGCATTGCCATTGGTGATCGCCACCAGCGGAAAACGTTCACCCAAGGCTTTCAACGTCGCATGGGTTGCTTCAGGCACATCAATGCGGCTACGCCACAGCGCAAAGTTCTGCATTGCCGCATCCGCCCCACCGGCGGCTTCAGCATCACGCAGCCCCTGTCGGCTCAGCGCTAGGTGGATCGCCCGCCAACGCCATTGGGTGACGTCGTGATAAATTTCCGGGTCCTGTTCACGCAGTTCCTGACGCAGGCGGTGAAAATCCGCCGACTGGAAGTGGTTCAATCCAGGATGGTAATTCTGCAAAAAGGCCACAGACTGCAGCTCAGTCTGTTTGATCACCGGACGGTTGTCGTACAGCGTGTCGTCCAGATCAAAGGTCAACGCCGCCAACGGCCGCAGCGGACGATAAAAATGCATCAGGATTTCCCCCGTTTGGCACGTGGATGCGCTGCATCGTACACGGTCGCCAGATGTTGAAAGTCGAGGTGGGTATAGATTTGAGTGGTGGTCAGGTTGGCGTGGCCCAGCAGTTCCTGTACCGCACGCAGATCGCCGCTCGATTCCAGCATATGGGTTGCAAACGAGTGGCGCAGTTTGTGCGGATGAATATGGCTGTTAACGCCCTGCTTGATGCCCCACTCGGCAAAACGCTTTTGCACGTTGCGGGTCGAGATACGCTTACCTTGATTAGACAGGAACATCGCATCGTCTGACGGCCCAAATAAATCGCGCATCGCCAACCAGTGTTCAAGCCAAGTCACCGCGGTGCGACCTACCGGCAGCTTGCGTTCCTTGCTGCCCTTACCCAGCACCCAAATTTCACCCGCACCCAGATCGACATGGCGGCAATCCAGCCCAACCAGCTCCGAAAGACGCAGACCGGCACCGTACATGACCTCAAGCATGGCCCGATCGCGTACCGCTAGCGGATCGTTAAGATCGATATCCAGCAACTGATTCATTTCATCGACGTCGATGTTTTTCGGCAGATGCCGACCGCTACGTGGCGTTCGGATACCTTTCGCAGGGTTAGCAATCAGCATACCCTGGCTGACCTGCCAGTCGAGAAAACTGCGTAACGCCGACAGGCGCAACGCGAGGCTAGAAGACTGTAACCCGGCACGTTTACTGCGCGCTGCCAGCATACGGACTTTGGCAGCATCCAAAGCCGGCCATTCCGTCACGCCCATCTCTTGCGTCAAGACCATCAGCGCCTGCAACTGGCGCGAATAGCTTAACTGTGTCAATGGACTGAGCTGGCGTTCCACCTTTAGATAACGCAAGAAAGCGTCCACCGGCTGTTGCAGGCTGGCCGCCAACGGGATCATGCGCGTTCGATCCAGCGTTCCAGCAGTTCAGGCAACATACGCGCCAGCTGATTGAGCATCACCGTACCCATGCCCTGCTGATAGTGTTGGGTATCACGGCTACTGAAAATCACCATGCCAAGCTCACCATTATCACCCAGCATCGACAGCGCTACCGAACCGACCAGCTTGGCCTGTGGCAGTAACAGCAACAACTCAGGACCGTTAAGGCTCCCAAGGAAATGTTGCTGATCGCCCAAGCGCTGAATACGCAACGGCTCAAATGACGAACGCGTCAGGCCAAGATGCGTAAAGTCGGAAGGCGCGCCAATTTTCCAGCTTTCTGAAAACAGACGGATATTGGCACCGGCCAGACCGAATCCGCGTGCCCAGCGTTGCAGGCGGTTGAGCATATCCTGCAAGCTACTGGCCGTGGCCAGATTGGCCTGCAAATGCAACAGGCTGGCAAACAGCGTTTCGTTCGCACTGGCCTGCTCCATCAGCAGCGTGATTTCTTCTTCCAACTGATTGATATGATTACGCTGGCGGGCCAGATGCCACTCGACCAACGACACAGTGCCGCGAACGGGATGGGGAACGCGCATCTGTTCCACCAAACGCGCATTGCGGATAAAGAAATCTGGGTTTTGCAGTAAAAACTGCATTACGGCGTCATCGTCAAGCTCAATGCCCGCGACAGCCTGGTCCTCAACGCTCTTCATAGATGAATAAATCCGTCATATACATGGGTTGCCGGACCGGTCATAAACAGCGGGCTACCCGGTCCTTTCCAGCGAATATGCAGGCTGCCACCCGGCAGTTCTACATGCACCTCTTCTGACAGCAATTCTTGTTGAATCCCCACCGCCACTGCAGCACAAGCGCCGCTGCCGCAAGCTTGCGTTTCGCCAGCGCCACGTTCATAGACGCGCAGCTTGATATGCTCACGGCTGACAATTTGCATGAAACCGATATTGGCCCGTTCCGGGAAGCGCTCGTGCCCTTCCAGTACCGGTCCAAGCAACTCCACCTTGGCGGTTTTTACATCATCCACCTGTAAAACACAATGCGGATTGCCCATCGACACCACGCCACACAACACCGTATGTTCGGCCGCACGCATGATGTACGTCTTTTCTTCTTTGGTCGCACGAAAAGGGACGGCCTGAGGATCGAAGTTTGGCTCGCCCATATTCACACAAACCAGATCGTCATCGGTGACGCTCAGCACCATACGCCCCGTTTGGGTACTGACGCGAATATCACGCTTATTGGTCAGCCCTTTCAATCGCACAAAACGGGCGAAACAGCGGGCACCGTTACCACACTGCGCCACTTCGCTGCCGTCAGCGTTAAAAATACGGTAGTGAAAATCCAGTTCAGGATCGTAAGGCGGTTCTACCACCAGCATCTGGTCAAAGCCAACGCCCAAGTGCCGATCGGCCAAACGGCGGATCAGCTCGGGTGAAAAATAGACATTCTGTGTAACGGCATCGACCACCATAAAGTCGTTGCCCAGACCGTGCATTTTGGAGAACTGCATATCATACTCCGCTATCCGTCTTGAGTTTGCGATGGCCCACGCCGCCGCAAACAAGATGTTACTGGTCGCTCATCGACGGTTTTTGCTGAGACCCAGAAAGCTCCTGCTGATTTTTCTGTACTTGATCGCCAGTCTGAACCTGAGGTTTCTTGCTGGCCGGATCGGCTGGAGGGAAGTACAGCGGGCCTTTCAGACCGCAGCCAGAGAGCCCGGTAAACAGCACTGCCATCAGCGCATAGCGTAGTTGTTTTTTCATTTGCATTAATGCCTGTAATTCATGCGTCCAAGGTCTCTATAATCGCAGGTGGATCATGAAAAGCAATAGGAATTGAATATGAACGACAGTGAGTTTCACCAGTTGGCTGACCAACTGATGCTTAATATTGAAGAGACACTGGACGATTTTGACGGCGATGCAGACATCGATTACGAAACTAACGGCGGAGTAATGACGTTAAGCTTCGAAAATGGCACCAAAATTGTGATCAATCGCCAGGAGCCGCTGCATCAGGTTTGGCTGGCGACCAAAACCGGCGGCTACCACTTTAACTACCGTGACGGCGTGTGGGTCTGCGATCGCAGCGGTCGCGCCTTCTACCCGTTACTGAGTGAAGCGGCCAGCGCACAGGCCGGCGAAGATGTGGCATTTGCCTAAGTATGGTGGCGTTCACAGGGGCTCAGCACGTTGAGCCCCTGTGAAATCAATGCAATTGAAACTGCTGCTTCAGCGGCAGAGTTGCACCCTCGGTCAGGGGAACGCACAGGCTCGACAATACATTGCTGCGGAACGGGATGACCTGAGTGCGGCCATCGAGCTGCACGATCTGATAAAACTGGGGCAGGTTGAAGTTGATAAAGCTTGAACCGTACGTGAAGCGGTCATGTGAGGAAGAGTAGAACCGGCTGACATCGCGCACCAGCTCCTCTTTACTGCCTTCACAATGGTGGTACACCTCAACCCGGTTAGACTCATCCAGAATATAGATGTTAAAGCCTTTATCGTCCGACGTGTCTTCGAAGAAGAACTGGATGATCCCTTCACTGGCAAAGCCATCCACTACCGGAGGCAAATGCACCTGATCGGTTTCTACTTTGATCGACAGACCATGCAATTTGTTGTTCGAAATGGCGCCGTAGAATTCCACCGCATTTTCCAACTTCTGCACCGACACGCTCAGGCGCTCGAAGAACAAGCCCCATGTTTGTCCGGCAACGCGAACCGCTTTGAAACGACCCGGTTCCAGGCGTGTGCTGGACAAGCGCAGCTCAATGCATTCAGAAACCAGCTGCTGTATACGCGTACGGATGAGGCCGCGCAAATGCTGGCTATAGCAGAACACCTCGACCGACTCCGGCGGAGCGGCATCCTGATGCATTTTGCCAAGAATAGTCTTCAACGCTTCCAACACCGATTGCTCACCGCTGAAATGCAAAGTACGCACTTCGTTCCACGAATTGCGGTACAGCAGATCGATACTGCCTACCAAACATTGCTGCTGCTGGCCAAAACTGAACACATCGAGCTTACGGAAATCGAAATGCACCACCTGATTACGGAAGGCTGCGGTCGGATCGTTTTCCAGATTGACGATAATCGCCAAATGGCGGATTTCACACGGGCTGTACAGCGCTTTTGGCGTAGGCGCCGCCAGCCGCAGCGGGAAGTGGTGCGACACGTCGGCCACCAGCTCCTGCAGTTTGGCCGTGTCGCACAGGTTACCGCTTTTGATGTGCAGCCGGGTCTTCGGCGTCAGCAGGCCGTTGAAATAGGCCCAGGCCACCAATTTATTCAGATAGCGGTTATATTCGAGAGGCTGATGGCTGACGATAGAGTCCATGGCCGGAGCCTGATTGTACAGATACCAGCCGGTACGGTTGGCGCGGCCAACCGGGACATGAATGAAGGTTAAGTCGTCTTCCGACAGATCTGGCGAAATCTGCGGGTTCACCAGCGTTACCTTGCCAGGCAGGGCTTCAAACGCGGCATACAGCTTACGGGTCAGCACGCCAATATCCTGCGGGCTGGCGCTGACGCTAAGATTGTTACGACGGGCGAAACGGATCAGGTTGCGATAGCTTTGCATCATCGCGTCCAACAGTTCGTTGTGCGCTTCACGTACCCGTTCGATTTTCCAGCCGGCGCGATTATCCAGGATCGCCAGGCGCTCTTCGTCCCAGCCCCATTCGCTAACCAGCTGGCTGAGAATTTCACGACGCCAGCCAACGCAGGCATTGGCACGCGACAATTTTTCACAGACTTTGAGATAGAAGCAGCGGCGGACCAGATCGAGGCGGGTAGTGTCGTTGATTTCAGTCAGATAATGCGTGACGCGTTCAAGCATCATACAGTAAGCGTCGAGACCAAAGCAGACGATCTCGCCCTGATGCAGACGCTGCTTGATGCCCATCGCCAACAGCTGCGTATTGGGGTATTCCCAGGAATAGGCTTCCAGCAGCAGGGTTTTCAGTACCGCTTTGTAAGGCGAGTCGATACTTTTATACAGTTGCCACAGGCTGGCACCAAAGTATTCCTCTGCCGACAGCGTACTCAGGCCGCCGAGATCCAGCCATTCGTTCGGCGTTAACGCCCCTTGCGAGTACAGCGACAGCACATATTCATCGTAATGCGCTTCTTCTTCGCCCGGCACCATATTCCATAAAATGCGTTTGCCGGCCAGCCGCACCGCGGTGCGATAAAACTCGTCCAACAGCAAAATATGCTGGGTAGAGCCACAGTCTTCACCACCCAGACTGCCGCTTTCGTTGTGACGGAAGCGGTTTTCGTCGATCAGGAAGAAGCTAACCTCAACCCCCATCGACGCAGCCCATTTTTCCAATAGGCTGCATTTCTGTTGCAGACGATTGCGTTCTTCGTTGTCCAGCCAAGACTGGTGGCATACCCAGATGTCGAGATCCGAACTGCAACTTTGACCGATCGACGAGGTGCTGCCCATGGAGTAAACCCCGGTAATCGGCAGTTCACCGCTGGCCAGCTTATCAAACGGGCTGCCCCATTTGTCTTCTAAATCGTTGAGGTATTCTTGCTGGGTTTCATCAGGCGTGTAGAGGCAAACGCCATGGGGAACGTTACCGTTCAGATAACCTGGCATCAGTGGGTGGTGGTGGTGCAATAAGGTAGGCAGCAGACTGTATACCCGTTGGAACGCGGGCTTCATGGCCGCTAGGGCGCGATCGATTCGTAATTGATTGATCGCATCCAGTCTCTGCTTCAGTGTCTCGATGTAGAGGTACAAGACGTCTCGCCTGATTATCCCGGTGTTTAGAAAAAAACCCGTATTCCATAAGCGCCGTTAGTGTTGGAAGAATATTTGGCAACTTATTGCTGGAAACGTGATCAATTTAACACCTTGCTGATTGACCGTAAAGGAAGTAACGCTTCACTATTACTGTAGCGCCACTCTAAACGATTTACCCGCAGTGTTAACTGCCCCAAAATACATCACACGTCCCGTTGATTCCGTTGTCCTTTATCCGCCTGTGGCTTCTTGCACTGACACTTTTCGTACTCAGTGGTAGGATGAATAGCGAATTATAAAAACGGTAACAACCATGTTAGACAAAATTATTCGAATTGCCACCCGCCAAAGCCCACTCGCTCTCTGGCAAGCACATTATGTGCAGCAGCGACTGATGGCCAGCCACCCGGGCCTACAGGTCGAACTGGTGCCAATGGTTACGCGGGGCGACATTATTCTGGATACACCACTGGCGAAAGTCGGTGGTAAAGGGCTGTTTGTTAAGGAACTTGAATTGGCGTTATTGGATGGCCGTGCGGATATCGCCGTCCATTCGATGAAAGACGTCCCGATCGATTTTCCCGAGGGTCTGGGTTTGGTGACCATTTGTGAGCGTGACGATCCGCGCGACGCATTTGTTTCCAACCGTTTCGACTCGCTCGATCAACTGCCGCACGGCAGCGTAGTCGGCACGTCCGGCCTACGCCGTCAGTGCCAATTGCGTGAGCGCCGCCCGGATCTGATCGTGCGCGATCTACGCGGTAATGTCGGAACACGCCTGGCAAAACTGGATAACGGCGATTACGACGCCATTATTCTGGCCGTCGCGGGGCTGAATCGCCTGGGGCTGGAACAGCGTATCCGCAGCCCGCTGACCCCGGAAGAATGCCTTCCGGCTGTCGGTCAGGGTGCTGTCGGCATTGAGTGCCGCCTCGACGATGAAACTACCCGCGCCTTGTTGGCGCCGCTCAATCACGCGGCAACCGAAATCCGTGTGCGCGCAGAACGTGCGATGAACACCCGTTTGGAAGGCGGTTGTCAGGTACCCATCGGCAGCTATGCCGAGCTGGATGGCAATAGCCTGTGGCTACGGGCGCTGGTCGGCTCCCCCGATGGCAGCCAGATGGTACGCGGCGAGCGTCACGGCCCGGCAGCACAAGCTGAACAGATGGGCGTTGAGCTGGCAGAAGAGCTGCTGGCGAAAGGCGCACGTGAAATTTTGCAGGATGTTTATCAGGGAAATCCCCCGGCATGACGATACTGGTGACCCGCCCCTCTCCGTCAGGAGAAGAACTGGTAAGCCGACTGCGCGCGCTCGGCCGGGTTGCCTATCATGCACCGCTGATCGATTTCGCCCCCGGCGGCGATCTGCCAAAATTGCCACAGGCATTGCAGCAGCTTAACGATGGCGATCTGGTGTTTATCCTGTCTCAGCACTCGGTGAGCTACGCCAACTCGGTGATGGGCCGCGTCGGGCTGTCATGGCCCGCCAGACTGACCTATTATGCTATCGGCCGCACCACCGCGCTGGCGATGCACCGGATCACCAGCCTACCGGTGGAGTACCCACGTGAGCAGGAGATCAGCGAAACCTTGTTGCTACTGCCTGCCTTACAGAAACTCGACGGCAAACAGGCACTGATCCTACGCGGCAACGGTGGACGCGAGCTGCTCGGCAATACCTTGAGCGAGCGTGGCGCAGCCGTCAGCTATTATGAATGTTATCAACGTAGCCCGGTGCATTATGATGGTAGCGAACAAAGCGCCCACTGGCAGCGCGCCGGTGTTGATACACTGGTCGTCACCAGCGGTGAAATGTTACAACAGCTCTATACTTTAGTTCCTGATTACTACCGTTCTTCGTGGCTATTACGTTGCCGCCTGGTCGTCGTCAGTGAACGTTTGGCTACCCTCGCCCAGGAATTGGGCTGGAGCACAATTCGGGTAGCTGATAATGCCGATAATGACGCGCTGATCCGCGCGCTACAATAAACCTGACTATGGGATGTGCCACTATGACGGAACAAAATACCCCATCCGCACCGGTTGAAGAGCCAACCACAGCGGTTGAGAGCCCCCAGCAGCCAGACGCTGACAAGCGCAAAGGTAAAAATACCGGCCCGGTATTAGGCGCAATTGCCATCGTGCTGGTTATTGCTTTGGCCGCCGGCGGTTATTACCACACACATCGACAAGCACAGCAGCTCATTGCCGCCAATCAAACCTTGCAGCAGCAGCTTGAAGCCCTGAAACAGAGCCAACAGCAAGAAAGAGGGGCGCTGGAAGGGCTGCTGCAGCAACAGGGTAAAACGCTGGATGCTGCCGATCGTGAGCAAGCGACCCTGGCACGCCAGCTTAATGAGCTGCAAGAAAAAGTCGCCATTATTTCCGGCAGCGACGCCAAAACCTGGTTGCTGGCGCAGGCCGACTTCTTGGTGAAAATGGCCGGGCGTAAACTGTGGAGCGATCAGGACGTCACGACCGCCGCAGCCTTGCTAAAAAGCGCCGACGCCAGCCTGGCTGACATGAACGACCCAAGCCTGCTCGAGGTTCGTCGCGCCATCACCGAAGATATCAGCACGCTATCTACCCTTACCCAGGTAGATTTCGATGGCATCATTCTCAAAACCAATCAGCTCTCCAACCAGGTTGATAATCTGCGCCTGGCGGATAACGACCGTGACGAAGCGCCAATGGACCAAGACAGCACCGAGCTGTCCAGTTCTATCGGCGAATGGCGGCAAAACCTGGCGAAAAGCTGGCATAACTTTATGGCCGACTTTATTACGGTCCGCCGCCGTGATAGCAGTGCAGAGCCCTTGCTGGCACCGAATCAGGACATTTACCTGCGCGAAAATATTCGCTCACGCCTGTTAGTTGCCGCCCAGGCAATCCCACGCCATCAAAATGAAGTGTATAAACAGTCGCTGGAAACCATTTCTACGTGGGTCCGCGCGTACTTCGATACCACCGATCCCGCCACGAAAGCGTTCCTGGAAGAGTTGGATGCGCTGAGCCAGCAGTCGATCACAATGGACGTGCCGGACCACCTGAAAAGCCAGCCACTGCTGGAAAAACTGATGCAGACCCGGGTGCGTAATCTGATGGCCCAGTCCCCTGCAGCCCACCAGGAGGGATAAGCCATGTTACGCGTGCTATTTCTGTTCCTGGTGTTAATTGCCAGTGTGGTGGTTGGGCCGATGTTGGCCGGCCATCAGGGCTATGTGCTGATTCAGACCGATAACTACAACATTGAAACCAGTGTCACCGGTCTGGTGATCATGGGCGTCTTGTTGTTTGTGGTGCTGTTGGTGATCGAATGGATCCTGCGCCGCCTCTTCCGTACAGGAGCCCGTACCCGTGGCTGGTTTGTCGGCCGTAAGCGCACCCGTGCTCGCAAGCAAACCAAGGCTGCACTGATCAAACTGGCCGAAGGTGATTACAAACAAGTTGAGAAACTGCTGACGCGCAACGCGGATCACGCGGAGCAGCCGGTCGTAAACTACCTCTTGGCCGCCGAAGCTGCACAGCAACGCGGCGACGACTTCCGCACCAATCAATATCTGGAACGCGCCGCCGAAGCCGCCGACACCGATCAGTTGCCGGTAGACATTACTCGCGTACGCATTCAACTCGCACAGGGTGAAAACCATGCTGCGCGTCACGGTGTCGATCGCCTGCTAAACCAAGCGCCCCGTCACCCAGAAGTGTTAAGACTGGCGGAAATGGCTTATCTGCGTACCGGTGCCTTTGCCTCATTGCTTGAGATCTTGCCATCGATGAGCAAGATCAATCTGCATACCGAAGCTGAACTGCAAGCATTGCAGCAACAGGCTTATATTGGCCTGATGAATCAGGCAATGGCAGATGAAGGCAGCGACGGCCTGAAGCGTTGGTGGAAAGATCAAAGCCGTAAAACCCGCCATGAAGTTCCGTTGCAAATTGCGATGGTAGAACATCTGATCGAATGCAATGATCACGAATTAGCACAGGAAATCGTGCTCGACAGCCTGAAACGTCAATATGACGAGCGACTGGTGTTGCTGATCCCTCGTTTGAAGTCAGGGAATCCACAGCAGCTGGAGAAAGCGTTGCGTCAGCAAGTGAAACAACACGGTGCCACACCGCTGCTAAACAGCACGCTGGGGCAGTTGTTGATGAAACACGGTGAATGGCAACAGGCCGCCGATGCATTGCGGGAAGCATTGAAACAACGCCCGGATGCCTACGATTATGCCTGGCTGGCTGACGTGCTGGATAAGCTGCACCGTTCAGATGAGGCAGCTCAGATGCGACGTGAAGGTCTAATGTTGACTCTGAAGCAAAACGGCGACTAACGCGACCATGCTGTGTCTTCAAGGCGCGCCACTCGGCGCGCTTTTTTTATTCTCTTTATCCTATGCCTGAGGCGCACAAACGCAGCGGCACAGATGCAGCTTCAAGTATGGCAACGATGTATACCCGAAATAATTGCAGCTGAATCACGGCGGCAAGTTTGTAAATCCTCAGGAGCTTACTCAGGTAAGTGACTGGGGGGCGCAAACGCAGCCAAGACCGATGCAGGTTCAAGTATGAAGGGTATGGGCAAAAAAAAACACTTGCCGCGGTGGCAAGTGTATAAAAAAGCAATCAGGTCTAGGACAACAGGGGCGGTGCCTCACTCAACGTTATGCCCGGAGTGTGATGTCAGTGGCTGTAAGCAACGCTGACATCGTTCTGGTGGGCAATAGGCACCCTAAATCGGCTCTGCGTCATTCCCAGGGTTTATGAAGCCTAAGGCGAACATAAGAAGTGGAATGAGCATCTACGAGGTAGATATTGCACTTGGCGTGCCAACTTTTTCAAACAGCATCAATGTTTATAAACATTTCATCTATCACACTGAATTAAAACAGATTTGATCACACTAACATGCATCGTGCTTTCAGCCACCTGTTATCCGCTCCATCACGCTATGCCAGAAGATATGTCGCCTTATAACGACGACTTAAGCTAAAGCGATTTTTATATATATAAATCAATGCATTATATGTCTCATCCTGGCGACAATGCACCATGCGATTGTCGTGGAAAACCAACACGCCTGCGAGAGTGCGGCGAAAACATTAAACAGCGCTGGGACAGTTGGCCGAATGGCAGAAAGCGAAAAGCCCGCTCATTGCTGAACGGGCTTTTCTGAATATGGTCGCCGAGAGAGAATTACGCGCATCTTTGATGCTTGCCCTACGGGCCAACGCTAAAGCGCTGTTCAAACCTGTTCCAGACAGTTTTGCCTCATCCCATAAACTCCAGGCGTAAAAAAACCGACTTTCGTCGGTTTCTTTGAATGTGGTCGGCGAGAGAGGATTCGAACCTCCGACCCACTGGTCCCAAACCAGTTGCGCTACCAAGCTGCGCTACTCGCCGATTTCTTGTTGCAGATACTACTAAATTTTATCGCTTATGTCTATGTAAATATTAAATTTATTAGACATTTTGTGTGTGGTGCGAAGAGAGGGACTTGAACCCTCACGTCCGTAAGAACACTAACACCTGAAGCTAGCGCGTCTACCAATTCCGCCACCTTCGCACAGTCACAAAACAGCTTAAAATTCTTCACTTCTCTTAGGAAGTGGGGTGGCTAATGGGACTCGAACCCACGACAACTGGAATCACAATCCAGGGCTCTACCAACTGAGCTATAGCCACCATTTCTACTTCTTACTACTTCACGCGGTAATACTACCACCGCAGCTCTTGCACACAAACTTAATGGTGCGCCCGACAGGATTCGAACCTGAGACCTCTGCCTCCGGAGGGCAGCGCTCTATCCAGCTGAGCTACGGGCGCATAGCGCCGTTGCGGGAGGGGATACTACGGTTTTAACCTAATCCTGTCTAGTGCTTTTTCGCAGAAATGTTGCGTTTGATTACGCTTTGCTCACTCCTGCGCAGGAAAGGGCTATCCGTAGCCCCTTTTCACCGTTTATTGCTGGGTTTCTGTCCGTTTTTCAGCCGGATGATGTTTCTTGTGCATACCGAAAGCAAAGTAGCACAGGCTGACTGCCGCTAAGAATATCGCACCAACCAGCAGAGAAATGCGGGTATCCGGGTTAATTCCCATGCCGATCAGCACGCAGACCAGGAAAGCGATGGTCAAATAGTTCACATAGGGGAACATAATCGACTTAAAGCTGTGGGTTTTGATCGCTTCCTTATGAGCACGACGGAAATACAGTTGGCTAATCAACACCACAAACCACGGCACCATACCCGGCAGTACGCTGGCGCTATAGACATAAACGAACACCGCCTGCGGATTGGGGATCAAATAATTCAGACCAGAGCCGACCAACAGACAGGCGATGGTCACAGCAATACAGTTCACCGGCACGCCGCTGGCAGACAACTTGGTCAGTGAGGCCGGCAGTTGACGGTTCTTGGCCAATGCGTACAGCATGCGCCCCCCGCTATACATACCGCTATTGCAGCCAGAAAGCGCAGCGGTCAACACCACGAAGTTAATGATACCCGCAGCAGCAACGATACCGATTTTGGCAAAGGTCAGTACAAACGGGCTGCCGGTGGTGCCGATACCGTTCCATGGGAAGATGGTGACAATGACGAAAATGGCACCAACATAGAAAATCAGGATGCGCCACAGGATATTGTTAATCGCGCGTTTTAACGTCACCTGCGGGTTCTTGGCCTCACCGGCGGTGATGCCAACCAGCTCAACCCCCTGATAGGACGCCACGACAATACAGAGCGCAAACAGGAAGCCCTTCCAGCCGCCGGCAAAGAAACCGCCGTGCTCTGTCAGGTTGGCAAAGCCGATAGGTTGCCCCCCATTGCCGAAGCCAAACAAGATCACCCCCAGCCCGACCAGAATCATCACAATGATGGTGGTCACCTTAATCATGGCAAACCAAAACTCCAGCTCGCCGTACAGGCGCACCGCCGCCACATTAGCCAGCGCGACCATCGCCACGGCAATCAGCGCGGGTATCCATTGCGGGATCTCCGGGAACCAGAACTGCACGTAGACCCCAATGGCGGTGATTTCTGAGATACCAACGGCAATCCACATAAACCAATAGCCCCAGGCCGTCAGGTAGCCAAAATACGGGCTCATGTATTTATGCGCATAAACGGCAAAAGAGCCCGCGACCGGCTCAAGGAACAGCATTTCGCCCATCGAACGCATAATAAAGAACACGAACAACCCGGCGATGATATAAGCCAATAATACCGACGGCCCGGCCCATTTCAGCGTACTGGCGGAGCCCATAAACAGACCGACGCCAATGGTGCCACCCAGCGCAATCAGCTCGATATGCCGGGCTTCCAGCCCCCGATGTAGACCTTGCGGTTTTTCTTTGTGTGCCATAAATCCTCAGTATTATTTTTTTGATTGTGTTTGCATGCCGGCCGTTACCGGTCGTTATTGTTTTAATTAAAAATAGCGTAAATCATCTCCCGTCGCGGTGACGGACATCAACTGGCGATCGAGGCAATCTTACGGCGGAGAAAAACGTCGTTCAGTGCGGCCATATCTGGCGCCAACAGCTGGGGATAATTTCAGGGCGGTATCGTTTCGCATTTTGCCGCTATAAGCAAACCGCAATTTAAAACTTTATGGAATAAATGCAGGGGAGTTTAGGAACTGAGGTTATAGAGACGCTGAATAAACAGCCACAAAGCAGGTTATTTAAACAATTTGTTGCATCAGGGCGGAATAATCCGCCCCAACGTCGTGATTACATCTTACCGCGATAGTAGTAGCCAACAAACTTGAGCAATTTCAGCTGGCGGCCAAGGCGGCTCGGCTGGCTCAACAGCCGATACAGCCACTCCAGACCGAGGTTTTGCCAGATCTTTGGTGCACGTTTTACGTGCCCAGTAAACACGTCGTAGGTCCCGCCAACCCCCATATAGAGCGCTTTTGGATGGATCTTGCGACAGTCTCGCATCAAGATTTCCTGTTTCGGCGATCCCATGGCAACCGTCACAATGGCGGCGCCACTGGCGCGAATCCGCTCAAATAGCGCTTCACGTTGTTCAGGTTTGAAGTAACCATCTTGGCTACCGACCAGATTAACGTTCCACTGGCTACGCAGCTTCTGTTCCGTTTCCGCCAATACCGACGGCTTGCCGCCAATCAGGAACACTGGCGTACCCTCACGCCCCGCGCGTTGCATCAATGCTTCCCATAAGTCGGCTCCCGCGACGCGAGACACATCGGCACCCGGATATTTACGACGGATAGACCGAACCATGCTGATGCCGTCGGCGTACTTATATTCCGCTTCGTCCAGCAGGGCATGGAGTTCTGCATCCTGTTCGGCCGTCAGAATCTTTTCGGCATTCATGGCAACTAACGTGCCCTGTTTTACCCGGCCACCGTCAAAGAGAAAATCCATGCACTGTGCCATATCGCGAAACCCCCAGAGGCTGAAACCGCGCAGCTCATATTTGGGGACCGAGATTTTTACTTCCATCTTATTATTACCCTTACCTTACAAAAGGCTGTCGGCCTGAACGGATGACGCAGGCGCTGTCAGCGTGCGCGAACGCAGCACACGCGCCTTAATCAAGCCGGCAGAGTCAAACAACCAGTACAGCAATTTTGCCATCAGCAAACAGGCACCAAAAATAAGGCAGAAGAACACCACGCGTGAGACAAACGAATCCACGCCCTCGCGAGCCAACACGATGATGTTGAATACCGCACCGAAGCAGAAACTCTGCAATATGGCAGCCTTATAACGGTTCGGCTCGCTTTTGCCCATCTCATACAGCCAGTCGAACCATTTGATGATCATACCCACCAAGACCGCGCCAACCGGAATGAACAGCGCGCCCCCCATGACCACCAACGAACCGATCAGCGTCGGTGAGATTGCCAGGCCTGAATGGTTATTCAACACTTCCCAGGTGAAGTAGTTGGCGGTATTTAGCACGGTATCCGGCCGCCCCGGCCAGAGCCACGCCGGAATAAAGACGTAGAAATCACGCACTATAGGTGCCAGGCCCTGGAAATCAATCTTGTCGTAATTTTGCAGCAGTAACGCCAGGTTTTCCCACGGCGAGAACGTATCACGCGTCAGATAGAGGAACGTATAAAACGCCTCGGGGCCGCTGACGTCCAGGCTGTAGCGCTTCAACGCCAACCAGAACATACCAACGATACCAAACACCCCGGCGGCTACCAGCATCCACAACGAGATCCATCCCCGCACAATGCCGATGAACAGAAATAGCGAGAAGGCAATAATGATATTGGCGCGGGTCCCACCGACAATCACGTAGGTCAAAATGCCAAAAGCGACCGTTGCCGCCAGGAAAAAGAACCAGGCACGCAAATCTTGTTTCAGGAAGTAGACCACCAGCATCGCCGGGATAAAGAAATAGAAGAACCGCTTGAGCGCCACGCCAGAGACATCACTGGAGAAAATCTGGCTGTAGGAATTGAGCTTGAACAGCAAGAAACCGTTTTGCATAAAGAAAATGCCAACAGTGACAATGGCGACTAACGCCAGCAATACCCACGTCAGGTTGGTTTCCACCCGGTTCATGGTAAATACCGGCTTACGCGGCTGCACGCTACGCTTTCGCAACCGGGTTTTATAGCTGACGTAGTAAATCGCATAAAACGCAGTGGCGGAGAGAATGGCGTACAGCAGGAACTCCACAGGCACCACCTCAACGTCGAACTGAAACACCAGCAGGCACGTCAGTGGGAAGCCGAAGTAAAACGTCAGCAGATACAGCAGCGAAAAAAACACGTTGAAGTTAAAGCGGACGCGCCGGAACTCCTGATAGGTCAATGTCAGAACAAACAACGTGCCTATCAGGTAGACAACAAATAACCCGCCAAATTGCGCCAGCGTCATGACTGCTCCCCTGCTGCCAGGGTTAATGCCTGCTGCCAGCCATCAACGTAGTTAGGATTGAAGAAGGCGATCGCCTGCTTATCCACCGATGCCAATTGGCGTTGCGCTTCTCGTACCACCGCCTCATCCAGTGAGTCGCCATAAAACAGCACCGGCAGATGCTGCTCGGCCAGATCCTGCCAGAATGGGTTCTGTCGACTCAGGACGAACGGCACACCGAACTGGATCAGCAGACACAGGGTGCCAATGCCCTGCTGACGGTTAAAGATGAAGTAACCGAGATCGCACTCACGCAGGATATTCAGGTAATCGTCAAATGCCACCTGCTGCGTCAGTATCTGCAGGTTCCTGGCGCTAAATAACGCCAGCCCGGCTGCACGTACTTGCTCAATATAAGCATCGTTATTGGCCGGATACCCCATCGGCAAGATCACTCGAACATCGGCACCAAACTGCTGATGAATCGCTTTCAGCGCCTCCACGTGCCGGTTGGTACGATCGCCCGAATTTCCCACCAGAATGGTCATTGGGCCAGCCAGGTTTTTCTCTACGTTAATGCCGGTTAACGCCGGATCCATCCGTGTCGGGAAATACAGCAGAGAAGCCGGCACACGCGCATGGCGCTGCTGATAGTGGATGACGTCACCACGGGTGGCGAACACGTGCCCCACCCGGCCCTGCGCAATACGGCGCAGTAAATAGAACAGACGGAATTTCCAACTGGTGGCGTCTTCATAAAGATCGGCCCCCCAGATGTGCCAACTCACCTGATGCGCTTTGATCTTCCCACTTAACAATGCCAGCCACAGCGTAGGGTTAAATTGGCCATGCAGGAAGAAACGCTGGTTGCGATCGGCCTGAGCACGGGCAATGACCGCCATCGCCAGACTTTTTTTGTCCGGATAGCCTTCAATGTTCAGATCGGGGAACGACCCTAGCGCAGCGGCGTCTTTCGCCGCTACCATGAAATGGCGCGTCTGATCGGACGGCAGGCGCTTCGCCAACACGTCGTTGAAGAAACGCAGCACCGTCTGATTGTGATGCGGGATATCAGATCCCAATACGTGAATCAGTGTGGTCATACTCGTCTACGATAAAGAATAAATACGCAGCTACAGAGCGCGAAATACACGATGTAGGTTGCCATGTAAGCCTGCGTCGCGCCCAACGCACCGTGCAAGGGTATCAACCAATGCGAGAACAGCGTCAACAGCAGGAACTGACTGACTTCGGTCAGGATATAAAAACGCAGCGACGCTTTGGCAATAACCAGGTAGCCAAACACATAAGCGCCAACTTTCAATACGTCCCCCACCAGCTGCCAGGCAAACAGATCGCGCATCGCGATGAACTTGTCCGTAAACAGTAACCAGATGGCGAAATCACGTAACAGCCAGACGGTGAAACTTACCGCGGCCACCGCAGGCAGCACAAATTTAAGTGAACGCACGATCTCCTGCGAGATGGCGCTTTTTTCCTTCAACCGTGACAACGTGGGTAACAGATAAACGGTAAATGAAGCGGTGATAAACTGGAGGTAAGCATCGGAGATACTGCTCACCCCCTGCCAAATCCCCACTTCATCCCAGCTGTAATGGCTCGCCAGCAAGTTACGCATCATCACGTAGGCCACTGGCAGCGTCACCGACGTGATCAACGCCATAATAGTGAACTTGCCAAGATGGCTGGCTAATGCCTTGTCCCATGCCAGCGCAAAATAGCGCAGCGGCAGGGTTTTGCGTCGCCACAACATAAAGCCTGCGGGCAACACCACGAGTGCAGGCACCAGCGCCAACCCTGCCAGTGCGCCTTCATAACCCCCGAGCGTAAAGCACAGGTAGTACGCCACGACACCAATCAAGCTGCCGGCAATCACCGCCAGTGCGTTGCCCATCGCATCACGATAGCCCTTCAGCACCGCCATAAACAGGTTGGCGTAGGCAATGCCCATCTGTATAAACGCCACCGCCCGCACCACGTTCACATACTCAGCATGGCCGAACAACCCGATACTGATGGGTTCAGCCGCGAACAGAAACACCAGTGCCAACAGCGTGGAAAAACCCAGAACGATAGTCGATGCCGTGCCAACAGCCAGCCGCAGCCGTTGTGGATCCTGATGATATTCGGCAACGTATTTAGTGATACCGTTAAAAATCCCGGCGCCGGACAACACGCCCAACACGGTAATCAACTGGCGGAAGTTACCCGCTTGCCCAACCCCGCTGGGACCAAACGCCACGGCCAGCAGTTTCACCACCAACAGCCCTACGCCAATCTTGATTAGCGTAGAGCCGGCAGTCCAAATCGACGCTTTTGCCAGTGACATATCAAGCGCAGAAGTTAAGAATGGTATTGATCACCGTGCGTTGAGTGACATCAGACATATTGTAGAACAATGGCAAACGGACCAGACGTGCACTCTCTTGGCTGGTGAAGCGATCTTCACCGGCAAAACGACCGAAGCGATCGCCCGCTGGGCACGCGTGTAGCGGAATATAATGGAATACCGCCATGATTTCGGCTTCTTTCAAATAATTGATAAACGCCGTGCGGTCCTCAATATCGCGCAATTTGATATAGAACATATGCGCATTTTGTACGCAGCCCGTCGGGATAGTCGGCAGAAAGATCCGACCCGCCTTGGCTAATGGCAGGAGGCTATCGTGATACTGTTGCCACAGCGCCAAGCGACGGTGGTTGATACGATCGGCAGCTTCAAGTTGGCCCCAGAGATAGGCCGCTTGCAGGTCTGACATCAGGTAGCTCGAGCCAATATCACGCCAGGTGTACTTATCAACTTGACCACGGAAGAACTGGCTGCGGTTGGTGCCTTTCTCACGGATGACCTCCGCCCGGTCGATCAGCGCCGGATCGTTAATCAGCGTGGCACCGCCTTCCCCACCCGCAGTGTAATTTTTGGTTTCGTGGAAGCTAAAGCAGCCAATATGGCCGATGGTGCCAAGCGCCTTCCCTTTGTAGGTAGACATCACGCCTTGCGCGGCATCTTCCACCACGAACAGGTTATACTTTTTCGCCAGCGCCATGATGGTGTCCATTTCGCAGGCCACGCCAGCATAATGTACCGGCACAATAGCGCGGGTCTTGTCGGTGATCGCGGCTTCGATTTTAGTTTCATCGATGTTCATGGTGTCTGGACGCAGATCGACAAACACCACGGTGGCGCCTCGAAGCACAAAAGCGTTAGCCGTTGAAACAAAGGTGAAACTCGGCATGATCACTTCATCGCCCGGCTGGATATCCAGCAGGATTGCCGCCATTTCCAGCGACGCGGTGCAAGATGGCGTCAACAACACCTTCGGGCTACCAAACCGCTGTTCCATCCATTGCTGGCAGCGGCGGGTAAACCCACCGTCACCACACAGCTTGCCACTGCCCATCGCAGCCTGCATATAGTCAAGTTCGGTACCAACAACCGGTGGTGCGTTAAATGGGATCATGTTTTCCTCTGTATAACCAATACGAGGTGCTTTCAATCACAGCACCCTGTCGTTGATAGAGCCGTAATGCGGCAATGTTTCCGAGCTGGGTCGCAACCCGCAGACGCTTTAGCGACCGGCATTCAGCAATGGCCGCAGCCATCAATCGCGCGCCAATCCCTTTACCAGACGCGCCGGGGAATGCCGCCAGTAAACCGATTCGCATTTCTTGGTTGCCAATATCGCGCAGGCTGACAAACCCCTCGGGCTGTCCGGTAGCATCCAGCGCCAATAGACATTGATGGTCAAATGTCCCCAAGACCGCTTTTTCGATCCAGGCGGCATAGAAACGACCGCTGTCTTGGACATCATACCAAGGGGCACGGAAACGGCTGGCAGTGAACACGCGGGCCGCGGCAGCACGCAGCGCCGGAATATCGGTAGGCACAGCCAGGCGGATGCCCTGCGGAGACACATTTTGGGATGAGGCACATTCCGTGCCGATATTCAGCACAAGATCAACTTCACCCTCAACCAATTGAAAACCTAGCTGAGCCAGTCCGTCGGCCCACGCTGTTTGATGTGCCGGGATTTTGGCCTGTACCAAAGCCCAGCCAGCCAGATCGGCCTCGGCTAGCGCCGGGGCCGTATCGGAAAAGTTGAGTTTTGCGCTAGTAAGGGCGAAAAACTCAGATTCCCATGCTAAGGGATCAATAGTGGCGTGGACGTACATGCAGTAGATCCAGCAAATACTTGCCGTAACCGGTTTTGGATAGTGCGCTGGCGGCACGCTTCAGGCCTTTATCATCCAGCCAACCGTTACGCCAGGCAATCTCTTCCAGACAGGCGATTTTGAAGCCCTGACGTTTTTCTACCGTCTGCACAAAGCTACTGGCTTCCAGCAGGCTGTCGTGGGTACCGGTATCCAGCCAGGCAAAACCACGGCCTAGCAGTTCAACGGTCAGTTCACCACGCTCCAGATACATCTGGTTAATGCTGGTGATTTCCAACTCACCACGCTCCGAAGGTTTCACCTGTTTAGCAAATTCCACAACCTGCTTGTCGTAGAAGTACAAGCCGGTCACTGCCCAGTCAGATTTAGGCTTTTTCGGTTTTTCTTCAATCGACAATGCGCGGAAATTCTCGTCAAACTCCACCACACCGAAGCGATCGGGATCCATCACCTGATAGCCAAATACCGTTGCACCTTCGGTACGCGTCGCGACAGTTTTCAGTTTAGGGCTGAAAGATTGGCCGAAGAAGATGTTATCCCCCAACACTAAACAACAGGAGTCTCCATTGATGAACTCTTCACCAATCAAGAACGCCTGAGCCAAGCCTTCTGGCTTCGGTTGTGCGGCATAGCTGAGATTCACACCAAACTGATCGCCGCTCCCCAACAAGCGCTGGAACGAAGGCAAATCTTCCGGGGTAGAAATAATCAAAATGTCGCGGATACCAGCCAACATCAGCACCGACATCGGGTAATAAATCATCGGCTTATCGTAAATAGGCAACAGTTGCTTGGATACGCCACGGGTAATAGGGTGCAAACGGGTACCGGAACCGCCAGCCAGAATAATGCCTTTCATACTTACTCCAAAAATCTGCAGGACCGCCACTCAGGTAACGGCCTCGCTGTATTTAGTCTGATAAACCTAAACGTTCACCCGCATAGGAACCGTCCTGAACACGACGCCACCAGGTTTCATTGTTCAGATACCAAGAAACCGTTTTGCGGATACCGCTTTCAAAGGTTTCCTGTGGGCGCCAGCCCAGCTCCCGGTCAATTTTTCCGGCATCGATCGCATAACGCATATCGTGGCCCGGACGATCCTTGACGTAAGTAATCAGGTCACGGTATTTCCCCACGCCCTGTGGTTTATTCGGTGCCAACTCTTCCAGCAGATCGCAAATGGTATGCACGACTTCAATATTCTTGCGCTCATTGTGGCCACCGATATTGTAGGTCTCACCGACCACGCCTTCGGTAACCACCTGGTATAATGCACGCGCATGATCTTCAACATACAGCCAATCACGCACCTGTGCGCCATCGCCATACACCGGTAAGGGTTTACCGGCCACGGCATTGAGGATCACCAGCGGGATCAGCTTCTCCGGGAAGTGATATGGGCCGTAATTATTGGAACAGTTGGTGACCAGCGTCGGCAAGCCATAGGTACGCAACCAGGCGCGGACCAGATGATCGCTGGACGCCTTGGAGGCCGAATAGGGGCTGCTCGGCGAGTAAGGCGTGGTTTCAGTGAACAAATCGTCCGTACCGTGCAGATCGCCATACACTTCATCGGTGGAGATGTGATGAAAACGGAAACTCTGCTTCTTCTCTGCATCCAGCGGTTGCCAATAATGGCGGGCCGCCTCCAACATGGTGTAGGTACCCACCACGTTGGTTTCAATAAATGCCGCCGGGCCATCGATAGAACGGTCAACATGGCTTTCCGCCGCCAGGTGCATGATCACGTCCGGCTGATACTGGGCAAATACCCGATCCAATGCCGAACGATCGCAAATATCCACCTGTTCAAACGAATAGCGTTCGTTATCGGCAACCACCGAGAGCGACTCCAGATTGCCCGCGTAGGTGAGTTTGTCTACCACCAGGACGCTGTCCTGCGTAGCTTCGATGATGTGCCTCACGACCGCTGAGCCAATAAAGCCAGCCCCACCAGTGACTAAAATACGTTTCAACGCCATACCCCTTTGGTATCCACAACCCATGTTTGTTTTATTTCTTCCGGCTTAATTGCCTTGAACTGCTTGTGATCGACCAACATCACGATCACATCTGCCTGTTGCAATGCTTCAGGCAGCGTTTTCAGCGTCACATGGCCCGCCAGTGATTTCGGCAACTGCTCAACGTTAGGCTCAACGACAAGCGTTTCACCAACGTGCCAATCGGCAATCAGGTGTGCCACTTCAACCGCAGGGCTTTCGCGCAGATCGTCGATATTTGGCTTAAAGGCTAAACCAAAGCAGGCAATTTTCACTTCGGATGCACGCTTGTCGGTCGCCGCCAGGCAGTCAGCAACCGCCGCCTTAACGCGATCCACCACCCACAGCGGTTTTCCGTCATTCACCAGGCGCGCAGTATGGATCAAACGCGCCTGCTGCGGATTTTGCGAGACAATGAACCACGGATCGACCGCGATACAATGGCCTCCAACACCAGGGCCTGGTTGCAGAATATTTACCCGCGGATGGCGATTCGCCAGCCGGATAAGCTCCCACACGTTGATGCCCTGTTCCGCGCAAATCAGCGACAGTTCATTGGCAAACGCGATGTTCACATCGCGGAAGCTGTTTTCGGTCAGCTTGCACATCTCAGCGGTGCGCGAATTGGTAATGACGCACTCACCTTCGAGGAAAATTTTATACAGCGTGCTGGCACGCTCTGAGCATTTTGGCGTCATGCCACCAATAACGCGGTCGTTCTGAATCAGCTCAACCATCACCTGCCCTGGCAACACACGCTCTGGGCAGTAAGCGATGTTCACGTCGGCAGACTCACCTGCCTGCTGAGGGAAGCTGAGATCGCTACGCGCCTCGGCCAGCCACTGGGCCATCTGTTCGGTGGCGCCGACCGGAGAGGTCGACTCCAAAATAACCAGATCGCCCTTTTTCAGCACCGGAGCCAGGGATTTTGCCGCAGCTTCGACATAAGCCAGATCCGGCTCATGATCGCCTTTAAACGGCGTTGGCACCGCGATCAAGAAAGCATCTGCGGCAAGAGGTTGAGTTACGGCTTGCAGATAACCGCCATCGACCGCGTCTTTCACCACTTTATCCAGGTCGGGTTCCACGATATGGATCGCGCCACGATTGATGGTATCTACCGCATGTTGGTTAACATCTACGCCCACCACTTTTTTCTTACGGGAGGCGAACGCCGCCGCTGTTGGCAGGCCGATATAACCCAGGCCGATAACTGAAATAGTGTTAAAACTCATAGTGTCACCTGATGGTTCTTCAAAGCTTCAAGAATACGCTGGCAGGCATGCCCGTCACCGTAAGGGTTATGCGCCCGGCTCATGGCGTGATATTCACTTTCATCCGTCAGCAAGCGGGTTACGGCGTCGACAATTTTTGCCACGTCGGTGCCCACCAGACGCACCGTGCCTGAATCTACCGCTTCCGGTCGCTCGGTGGTGTCACGCATTACCAGCACAGGTTTGCCCAATGACGGCGCCTCTTCCTGAATGCCGCCAGAATCGGTCAGGATCAAATAAGACTTGGCCATCAGATACACGAAGGGCAAATAATCTTGCGGATCGATCAGAATAATATTATCGATCCCTTTCAAAATGCGGTTGACCGGCTCGCTGACATTTGGATTGAGATGCACCGGATACACCACCTGCACATCGGGATGCGTGCGTGCAATTTCTGCAAGTGCGCTGCAGATCCGCTCAAAACCACCACCAAAGCTTTCGCGACGGTGGCCTGTAACCAGAATCAATTTCTTATTGGCATCCAGGAACGGATAACGCTGTGCCAGGCTGTCATGCAATGCGGTATCACCCATCACCCGATCGCGTACCCAGAACAGCGCGTCGATCACCGTGTTACCGGTGACGAAAATATGATCGTCCGGCAGCAGTTCCCGCAACAGATTCTGACGCGAATTTTCCGTCGGAGCGAAGTGATACATCGCCAGATGGCCGGTCAGCTTACGGTTAGCTTCTTCTGGCCACGGCGAATAAAGGTTGCCGGTGCGCAGACCTGCCTCAACGTGCCCTACGGGAATACGCTGATAAAACGCCGCCAGACTCGTCGCTAGCGTCGTGGTAGTGTCACCATGAACCAGCACTACGTCCGGTTTGAACTCCTCGAGAACGCCTTTCAGACCTTCCAGAATACGGCAGGTAATCTCACTCAATCCCTGACCGGGCTTCATGATATTCAAGTCGTAATCAGGCACTATTTCAAATAACCGCAATACCTGATCCAACATCTCACGATGCTGTGCCGTCACGCAGACTCTTGATTCAAAGGCTTCATCCTGAGCCAGGGCATGTACCAGCGGTGCCATTTTGATGGCTTCAGGTCTGGTGCCGAAAACAGTCAACACTTTCACAGCGAATCTCTTTTGGTCGGTTAACCGCAGGCGTACCTGCGAATTGGGCGCTTACGCGCCCATCAGCGAATTATTATATTATTTTTAATTACGCGGCCGACGCACCAGGGCAACACCTGCGCCAACCAAAGCACCCATCGCGCCCCACATGATCAGCCAGAATATCCGCCGCGGGCTATCACGTTTTACCGGCTCTTCAGGCGTCCGCAAATAGCGGTAAGTCTGAAACTTTTCGTCCAACGTCGGGCCAACGTTCAATGTCGACAGCATCGCACGATTTTGATCGTAATCCAGATCGAATGTAGGCCCCGAAGCCTGTAACCCCTCCAGGCGTGCCTGCAGCATAGGTTTACCCAGCAGGAACAGATCGGAGTCTGGCAGCTGTTCTGCCGGTGTATCGGTTTGAGTCCGGCTGATGCCCTGCGTTTCGGCAATTTTCAACGCCTGTTGAATGGTATTCAACTCGCGCTTATACACCGCCTCTGCGACCGCTTCCTGGCGCTTGACCTGCGCTTTCATCGAGGTGGTACGGGCAGCCCAAGCCCCCTGGATCTCTTCGTTCAAGTGCTGTGCTGCACGGTGGCTGGCAAAGGCGACGTACTGGCGCAGCAGACGGTTAGCATCTGCTGCCGTTTCCGCCGTCAATTTCACACCGTCGTTCGGCACCTTTTTATCATCACGCGCAGTAAACTGTATGTTGTTAATCAGTTCGTCGAGCAATGCCGCATCAGCGCCCGCATCGCCTTCCTGACGCTGCTTGTAATAATCGCTCTGCAGCCAAAAATCACGACGTGTATCGTAAGCGGCCAACTGCATAATGAATTCATTATACGCTTCGTCAGCAATGCCTGGCTGCTCACTGGCAGCAGCTGGCATGGTTCTTACATCCAGATTGCGCAGGAATTGTTGTTGGGAGTAATAACCGCCCAATGCATTTACGGTTGGCCTGTCAGTAATCGCCGTTGCACTCCATTCCTGTTTCACCAGGTAGGAAACGACCAGCGCAACCACGGCAAACAATGCCGCAATACCAATAATCCATGGTTTACCGCGCCACAGGGTACAACACAGGCCACGGATATCGAGTTCGTTATCCACTGCCGGGGCGTTCTTGTTAGACATTGTTTCTGGATTCATCACTGCCCAAAAGCCTCTGATTAAGATACTTGCTTATTGCTGTTCGAACGCCGCAGACGACGTTTGATACGCTTAATGTAACGTGCAACACGCCAGGCGCGTTTAATGCAGTAACCGTATAAGAAGAAAGCAAGCAAGAATAATGCCAACATTACCCATTCAGGGATGAAAGTAAGGCGTTCACCCAACACACCGATGGCAGCCAACAGCGCAGCTGCCAGCGTAATCAGCACAAAAGCCTGCCGCGGCGTGAAGCCCGCACGCATGATCAAATGGTGAATATGTTGACGGTCTGGGGAAAAGGGACTCATCCCCTTACGTAAGCGACGGTACATGATGGCAATCATGTCCATCAGCGGAATAGCGATAATCCACAACGCAGTGACAGGGTTAATAGAATGAGCTTTACCCTGCGAGCTTTGCAGCAGCAGCCAAATGGCGGTGAAACCGATCAACGTACTGCCGGCATCGCCCATAAACACCTTATACCGCCGACCAAGAATGCCGAGGTTAAGCAGGATATAAGGCACGATGGCGGCAATCATCGCGAAACACCAGAAGGCCAGATCAGAATGACCGCTCAGATATAACAATACGCCCAGCGCACCGAAAGAGACGCATGACAGCCCTCCCAGCAGGCCGTCAATGCCATCCACCATGTTAAAAGCATTGATGGCCGCCCAAACGGCGAACAGCGTCACCAGGTAGCCGAACGGCCCCAGCTGCATTTCCCAGTCACCCAGCACATGGCCAAAACTGCGCAAGTAGAGCCCAGCAAAGACCATCATCGCAATGCCAACCAGTGCCTGAACCAGCGCACGAATTTTAACGCTGATGTCGAAACGATCGTCAAGCGCACCAACGAACACTAATATCCCCGCACAAGTGAGGTAGAGTTTGCCATGCGCAATCGTTTGGTCAGAAATAAGGAAGGCAAAGCACAATCCGGCATAAACAGAAATACCCCCGACCAGAGGAATGAGCCCCTGATGCCGTTTACGGTAATTCGGTTTATCAACCAGACCAATACGTTTTGCTGCTTTACGGGCAACAAAGAGAAAAGCCAAAGAAAACAGGAAAACAAATAGAATTTCAGTACTCATAGTGAGTAAGTTCACAGTTAACAAGATCTCTGTAGAAGATAAGGCAGCTTAACACGGGCGACAGGTTGCGCCATGGGATCCCGCTACCTTTCAGTCATTTCCTATGACAACAGCCACTCATTCTTATTTCACCTTGTCTGCTTGCTGTTTCGACAGTAACAAAGCGCGAACGACGAAACATCGACCGCAAATAAGATGAATTCTCAGTAAGTCACGAAAATGACTTACGTTTCCATTTCTGTTACTTATCGTATCTGCCAAAAGCAAAAAACGCCACGACTAGGCGTGGCGTTCTCTGAATTTTTTACTCAATTATGAGCGCATCGTCATTATGAGCGCTTCATCATATCGAAGAATTCATCATTGGTCTTGGTCATGGCCAACTTGTTAATGAGGAACTCCATCGCATCAATCTCACCCATTGGGTGGATGATTTTACGCAGGATCCACATTTTCTGCAGTTCTTCAGACGTGGTAAGTAATTCTTCTTTACGTGTACCAGAGCGGTTGTAGTCGATCGCAGGGAATACACGCTTCTCGGCGATTTTACGCGCCAGGTGTAATTCCATGTTGCCGGTACCTTTAAACTCTTCGTAGATAACTTCGTCCATTTTCGACCCGGTATCGACCAGCGCGGTAGCGATGATGGTCAGGCTGCCGCCTTCCTCAACGTTACGTGCCGCACCGAAGAAACGCTTAGGACGATGCAGGGCGTTGGCATCCACACCACCGGTCAACACTTTACCGGAAGCCGGTACTACGGTGTTGTAGGCACGCGCCAGACGAGTAATGGAGTCAAGCAAGATGATAACGTCTTTTTTGTGCTCGACCAGGCGCTTGGCCTTCTCGATCACCATTTCTGCAACCTGAACGTGGCGCGAGGCTGGTTCATCAAAGGTAGAAGCAATAACTTCGCCCTTAACCAGACGCTGCATCTCGGTCACTTCTTCCGGACGTTCGTCGATCAGCAGAACCATCAGCACGCAGTCTGGATGGTTGTAGGCGATGCTCTGCGCAATGTTCTGCAGCAGCATGGTTTTACCGGCTTTCGGCGGAGCAACAATCAGACCACGTTGACCACGACCAATCGGTGAAGCCAGGTCCAGCACGCGTGCGGTCAAGTCTTCGGTTGAGCCGTTACCGCGTTCCATCCGCAGACGGGAGTTGGCATGCAGTGGTGTTAAGTTCTCGAACAGGATCTTGCTGCGGGCGTTTTCCGGTTTGTCGTAGTTAACTTCATTAACTTTCAACAGGGCAAAGTAACGCTCGCCTTCTTTTGGCGGACGAATCTTACCGGAAATGGTGTCACCTGTACGGAGGTTGAAACGGCGGATTTGGCTAGGGGATACGTAGATGTCGTCGGGGCCTGCAAGGTAGGAGCTGTCTCCAGAGCGGAGGAAACCAAATCCATCTTGCAATATTTCCAACACGCCATCGCCGAAGATATCTTCTCCACTTTTCGCATGCTGCTTAAGGATAGAGAAGATAATGTCCTGCTTGCGCATACGGGCAAGGTTTTCCAGCCCCATATTTTCGCCGAGAGTAATCAGCTCAGAAACCGGCGTATTCTTTAATTCGGTAAGATTCATAGTGGTGGGTTCTTAAACTCGGGGTATGTCTCGAACTTATATCGTGAATGGTATGGCAGCGGGATATATCTTTCGGCTTTCTGGTGGTTGCGTTGGTTTCCCGTGTTAACCCCAGCCACTTAGCGGACTAAGCTACGGAGATTCGTTCGGTTGCCGACTGGCCACACCCTGAAATCCATTGGATATTCGTGCCTGTTTACTGGACGTTCGATCACCGGGCGCTGAGCTGTCACGGTAAGAAATGGCTTACAGAGGACGCGCGCATTGACGGTTTAAGATCGAAGGTACCTTAAAATTGATTTTGCAAAACCGTTTGATTGTTAAAACACGGGCTGAGTTCATTTTTCTTTCAACGCCAGCGGTTCAACACAGAGTAACGCTTTAGATTTAGACTCTTTAGATTTAAAACTTCGGGCAAGTTCTATATGCAGTATGGTTAAACTTAACACGCTTCTTGGCAGGCGTCTAGCGGTGAATTGAACATCCCCGCCAGACGCCTGTATATCCCCGTTGCCTCTCACACTGCGACGTTGTGAACCGCAGTGTCAAATCCATTGGGCATACGGCTTCTCGCCCAATTACAGATTCGCGTTAAGGAAATCTTTGAGCTGGCCTTTGGACAACGCACCAACCTTGGTCGCAGCCACTTCACCGTTCTTGAACAACAACAGCGTAGGGATACCACGGATACCGTACTTAGGTGCGGTTGCCGGGTTTTGGTCGATATTCAGCTTGGTGATGGTCAGCTTGCCTTCGAACTCCTCGGCAATCTCATCCAGAATCGGAGCAATCATCTTGCACGGCCCACACCATTCAGCCCAGAAATCGACCAGGATTGGCCCTTCAGCTTTCAGCACGTCGGTGTCGAAGCTGCTGTCAGTCAGGTGAATAATTTTATCGCTCATGTTCTACTCCAAAGGATTGTGTCTACCTTGTTGGTGTAGCATTAACCAACCTAAGGTGACTTTATTTCACCGGATACGCTTTCGTAAAGCAATAGTTAGCTGATATTCTACCACACTATGAGCAAAACACACTTGACCGAACAGAAGTTTTCCGACTTCGCCCTGCACCCGTTAGTCCTTGAAGCCCTTGAAAAGAAAGGGTTTCAACATTGCACGCCTATCCAGGCGTTAGCATTGCCGCTCACGCTCTCTGGGCGTGACGTTGCAGGTCAGGCGCAAACCGGTACCGGAAAGACGCTGGCATTTTTAGCGTCTACTTTTCACTATTTGCTTTCTCACCCGGCGAAACAGGATCGCCAGACCAATCAGCCGCGCGCCTTGATCATGGCGCCAACGCGTGAGCTGGCGGTACAGATCCACTCCGACGCAGAAGCCCTGTCCAAATCTACCGGCCTGAAACTTGGCCTGGCATACGGTGGCGACGGCTACGACAAACAGCTGAAAGTGCTGGAAAGCGGCGTGGATATCCTGGTCGGTACTACCGGTCGTTTGATCGATTACGCCAAACAAAACTATATTGACCTGAGCGCAATCCAGGTTGTGGTATTGGATGAGGCCGATCGTATGTACGATCTGGGCTTTATCAAAGATATCCGCTGGTTGTTCCGTCGTATGCCTCCGGTCGATCAACGCCTGAACATGCTGTTCTCTGCCACGTTGTCTTATCGCGTACGCGAGCTGGCTTTCGAACAAATGAACAACGCTGAATATGTTGAAGTGGAACCGGAACAGAAAACCGGCCACCGCATTAAAGAAGAGTTGTTCTACCCGTCCAACGAAGAAAAAATGCGCCTGTTACAGACGCTGATCGAAGAAGAATGGCCTGACCGCTGCATCATCTTCGCCAACACCAAGCATCGCTGTGAAGACATTTGGGGCCATCTGGCCGCCGATGGTCACCGTGTAGGCCTGTTGACCGGCGATGTCGCGCAGAAGAAGCGTCTGCGTATTCTGGACGATTTCACCAAGGGTAACCTGGATATTCTGGTTGCCACCGACGTCGCCGCCCGCGGTCTTCACATCCCGCTGGTTACGCACGTATTCAACTACGATCTGCCTGACGACTGCGAGGACTATGTCCACCGTATTGGTCGTACCGGTCGTGCCGGCGAAAGCGGTCACTCCATCAGTCTGGCCTGTGAAGAGTATGCGCTCAACCTGCCGGCGATCGAAACCTATACCGGCCACTGCATTCCAGTGAGCAAGTACAACAGCGATGCCTTAATGAGTGACTTGCCTGCGCCTAAGCGCCTGGCTCGCCCACGCGGTGGCAACGGCCCGCGTCGTAACTCTTCGCCACGTCGTGGCGGTGCACCGCGCAACAACCGTAAACGTTCAGGCTGATAGACAATGCTCAGTTCCAGCGCACTTTATGCCGCGATCGACCTTGGCTCCAATAGCTTCCACATGTTGGTGGTGCGCGAGGTAGCCGGCAGTATTCAAACACTGGCGCGCATTAAGCGCAAAGTGCGCCTGGCAGCCGGGCTGGATCAGAACAACCACCTGTCGCAAGAAGCTATGCAGCGCGGTTGGCAATGTTTGAAGCTGTTCTCTGAACGCCTGCAGGACATTCCCCGTGAACAGATTCGCGTAGTCGCCACGGCTACGCTGCGTCTGGCGTGCAATGCCGATGAATTCCTACAGACTGCCGAGCAGATCCTTGGTTGCCCGATCCAGGTGATCAGCGGCGAGGAAGAAGCCCGCCTGATCTACCACGGTGTTGCCCATACTACCGGTGGACCAGACCAACGTTTAGTGGTCGATATCGGTGGCGGCAGTACCGAATTAGTCACAGGTACCGGCGCACAGGCAGCCCAGCTGTATAGCCTGTCGATGGGGTGTGTCACCTGGCTGGAGCGTTTTTTCAGCGATCGCAATCTGGGGCAGGAGAATTTCGAACGGGCTGAACAGGCTGCGCGTGAAATGGTGCGCCCTATTGCGCCACAGCTGCGTCAACACGGTTGGCAGATCTGCGTCGGCGCTTCCGGCACCGTCCAGGCACTGCAGGAAATCATGGTTGCGCAGGGTATGGATGAACGAATCACCCTGTCCAAACTGCGTCAGTTGAAACAACGTGCCATTCAGTGCGGTAAGTTGGAAGAGCTGGAAATTGAAGGGCTGACGCTGGAACGCGCGCTGGTATTTCCCAGTGGGCTATCCATCCTGCTGGCGATTTTCCAGGAACTGGGTATTGAAAGCATGATGCTGGCTGGCGGCGCACTGCGCGAAGGCTTGGTCTACGGCATGCTGCACCTGCCAGTGGAACAGGATATTCGCAGCCGCACGATTCGCAACCTGCAACGTCGCTATCTGTTGGACACCGAGCAGGCCGAACGCGTCAGCCAATTGGCTGCCAACTTTTCGCAGCAGGTCAGTAATGAATGGCAATTGGATGCGCGATGTCGCGAGTTATTGCACAGCGCCTGCCTGATCCACGAAATTGGCCTCAGTGTTGATTTCAAGCAAGCGCCGCAACACGCCGCTTATCTGATCCGCCATCTGGATTTACCCGGTTTTACCCCGGCGCAAAAAAAGCTGCTCGCCACCCTGCTGCAAAACCAAAGCAACACCATCGATCTGCCGCTGCTCAGCCAGCAAAACGCACTGCCACCGCGTATGGCGCAACGTTTATGCCGGATTCTGCGCTTGGCCATTATCTTTGCCAGCCGTCGTCGCGACGACACACTGCCTGCGGTACGCCTGCGTGCCAATAATGATGACGAACTGACAGTGATCCTGCCACCGGGCTGGCTTGAACAGCATCCATTACGCGCAGAAGCGCTGGATCAGGAAAGCCATTGGCAAAGCTATGTGCACTGGCCGCTCATCCTGGAAGAACAACGTTGATATGACAAGGGCGCTTACCGCGCCCTTTCTTTTAGTTTCCGCCTTTGGCCTTGGCCAACTGGGCTCGAATATTGGCCAAATGGCTCTGCCCTTTTTGCATTCGCTCTTGCGGACTAACCACCTTACGTTCACTTTCCCACGCCAAATCATCCTGCGGCAGTTCTAGCAAGAAACGGCTCGGTTCCGGTCGCACCAGCTCGCCATACTGGCGACGCTCACGGCACAGCGTGAAAATCAGCTCTTTTTGGGCTCGCGTGATCCCCACATAAGCCAGGCGACGCTCTTCATCAACGTTATCCTCGTCAATGCTGCTCTGATGTGGCAACAGCCCCTCTTCCATCCCCACCAGGAAGACATAAGGGAACTCCAACCCTTTGGAGGCATGCAGTGTCATTAACTGAACCTGATCCAGCTCCTCGTCACTTTCACCGCGTTCCATCATGTCCCGCAGCGTAAAGCGCGTCACCACCTGCGTCAGCGTCATGGGTTCATCCAGCTCGCTGCCTTCCAGCATTTCCGTCATCCAACCAAACAGGGTATTCACGTTTTTCATGCGCATTTCGGCGGCTTTCGGGCTGGGCGAGGTTTCAAACAGCCAGCTTTCATAGTCCACGCCATGAATTAAATCGCGTACCGCGGCTACCGGCTCGCGCTCCGCCAACTGGGCAATGCCGTCCAGCCAATGGGTGAAGCGCTGCAAAGACTCCAGCCCACGGCCGGTCAGATGCTGACTCAACCCGAGATCAAAACTGGCACGGAAAAGGCTTTTGTTACGTTGGTTAGCCCACTCTCCCAGCTTTTGCAGCGTTGCCGGGCCAATTTCACGCTTCGGCGTATTGACGATACGCAGAAACGCGCTGTCATCATCCGGGTTAGTCAGGACGCGCAGGTAGGCCAGCAGATCTTTGATTTCTGGCCGTGAGAAAAACGAGGTCCCGCCGGAAATCTTGTAAGGGATACGGTTTTGCATCAGCATTTTTTCAAACAGCCGCGACTGATGGTTGCCGCGATAAAGAATCGCATAATCACCGTAATTGGTTCGTTTCACGAAGTGATGGGCAATCAGTTCCCCCACGACCCGCTCAGCCTCATGATCCTCGTTATTGACGGTCACTACCTTCAGTTCTTCGCCATAGCCCAGCTCGGAAAACAGCCGTTTTTCAAACACGTGTGGATTGTTGGCGATCAAAATATTCGCCGCCTTCAGAATGCGCTCGCTCGAACGGTAGTTCTGTTCCAGTTTGATCACCTGCAATGCCGGGAAGTCTTCCTTCAACAGCACCAGGTTCTGCGGACGTGCACCGCGCCAGGAGTAGATCGACTGATCATCGTCCCCCACCACGGTAAAGCGCGCACGGTTGCCCACCAACAGTTTCACCAACTCGTACTGGCTGGTGTTGGTATCCTGATATTCATCCACCAGCAGGTAACGAATACGGTTCTGCCAGCGTTCGCGGACCTCTTCATTACGCTGCAACAGCAAGGTTGGCAGCAGGATCAAATCGTCAAAATCCAGCACGTTACAGGCACGCATGTGCGCGTGATACAGGCCATAACAATGCGCAAAAAGTTTGTCGCGTTCCGAACGCGCCAGTTCCATAGCCTTTTTGGGATCGACCAGGTCATTTTTCCAATTGGAGATAGTCGAGATCAGCTGCGCCACCAGCGTTTTGTCATTCTCCAGCCATTTCTCGGTCAGGTCTTTCAGCAATGCCAGCTGATCCTGATCGTCGAACAACGAAAAGTTAGACTTCATCTGCAACGCGGCATATTCACGTTTAATGATTTCCAGGCCCAACGTGTGGAAGGTGGATATCATCAGCCCGCGCGCTTCTTTGCGCCCCATGGTTTGCGCCACACGCTCTTTCATCTCACGTGCGGCCTTATTGGTAAAGGTCACGGCGGCGATGTGCCGCGCCTGATAACCACAGTTGTGGATCAGGTGAGCGATTTTGTTGGTGATGACGCGCGTCTTGCCGGAACCTGCACCGGCCAGCACCAGGCAGGGCCCGGTAACGAATTCGACGGCTTGTTGTTGGCTGGGGTTTAATCGCATGGCGCTTTATTGCTCGACTTTATAACGTGGAAAGGGATTGTAGCAGAAAGCCCCGATGAGATTTAACGGGTATACCCGCCATACTTGAAGCTGCACCTGTGTTGGCTGCATTCACTCCCCCAAATCACTGACCTGAGAGCGCCCTTGCCGCCTTGATACACCTCCAATTATTTAGGGTATATAATCAGCGCAATTTCTGTATCGATAAAGGCAATACCATGGCAAAGACGGCGTGCGCTCTGCACATTCTGGTAGACAATGAAAAACTGGCCGATGAACTGCTGGCCAAGCTTAAACGTGGTGTCAGCTTTGACACGCTGGCGCGCAAATACTCGACCTGCCCGTCAAAACGCAACGGTGGCTCTTTGGGTGAATTCAACAAGGGCACCATGGTGGCCGCCTTTGATAAAGCGGTGTTCAGCATTCCATTGTTGAAGCCCTACGGCCCGGTGAAAACCCAGTTCGGCTACCACATCATCAAAGTGCTGTACCGTAACTAAGGGGGCAAACGCCCCCTCTGTCGTTACTGTGCGCTGGTCTCTGGTGCGGGCGCGGTGTCGGTCGGCTTGACCTCTTCCGACACCACGGCAGGGGCCGGAGACATAATGCCGCTATAGGTTTCCTGTAGCTGCTTCATGCTCATCTCTGGCTCGCCCTTCGGCTGCATCAACACCAACGTCGCATCTTGCGAAAGCTGTAGTTTCAATTCCTGATTCAGCGCCTCAAGCGTTAACCCGCTCAAGAACTCCTGACGCAGTTTCTGATACTGCTCCGGTGCGATATCCACAACGCCACTCTGCTGCGAGCGCAGGCGCTGGCTCATCAGCACGTCCGTATCGGTACGGGCATAGGTGGCGAACAGCTTGCTCAGTTGATCGGTTTTCTGCGCCAGCAGCGCGTTAAACTCATCCTGCGACAGGCCATTGTCACGCACGTTAGCCAGCTCTCGTGCAATAAAGCTCAGGCTGTTGTTCAGGTTGTTATTCGGCGTGTCGAGATGGATAGCACATTGGGCACGCTGGTATTGCACGCGGCAATCAAAGCCCAAATGCAGGTTTTTCTGGTCGCTTTTTTCCAGCACCTGTTGGAGATGCCAGAACAACGCCTCACGCGCCATATCACCACGCCAATAACGGCTCAGGTTTTGCGAATCGCGGATCGGGTGCCATGGCGCATCCCACATAATCGACAACGTATCCTGCTTAACCTGTTCACTGATCAGGCTAACCGGCTGCGGTGGCAACGGCGTCAACGTCGGCATCAGAGCGGGAGTTTCACGCTTGCCTTTCAGTGGTGAGAAAGCTTTGTTGATTTGCTCACCCAAGCTGCGGCTGTCCACCTTGCCCACAACGTATAACGTCATCGCGTCGGGGGTGTACCATTGCTGGTAGAATTTCTTCAATTGGTCGACATTCACTGGCCGTTTCGGCGGTTGAGCCGGATCGTGCGCCAACAACGTTGAGCCTTTTAGGCGATAGCGCCACCAGGCATCTTTTGGGTTTGGCGGGAACGTGCCAACCGGATCGACGCTAGAGTTCATCACCGCGTGCAACGTATGTTCGTCAATCGCCAGTTTGCCGGTGGTGTCGGAAAGCCACGTCAGCGCCTCTTTCAGCAAGTCTGGGCGGTTATTCGGCAAGCTGAGATTATAAATGGTGAAGTCATAAGAGCTGATGGCCGGAGGCAAAGGTCGCTCGCTGTCCACGCTCTGTTGCCACAGTGAACGTAACTGCGGTGGGGTAAAGCTTTCGCTGCGCGCCAACGACAGGCGCGGCAGCAGATGGGCAAAGCCAATCTGCTGCGAAGACTCGACGAGCGAGCCAGTGTTGACCATCAACCGCAACTCGACGCGATCGCTCGGCCGTTGCGGCGTATCGAGTATCTGCCATGAAAACCCGTTGGCCAACGCCCCCTGCTGCCAAGCAGGATCGGGTTGTAGTGCTTCAGCCTGCACGCTGCTGTTGGCTGCAGCCAACAGCAGCCCACCTACTATGAGATGAATTCTGGTGCCCTGCATGTGAACCCCTACTTAATTACTATCCAATTTCTTTATGCAAATGCGGATATTCCATTCACCGGAATATTAGGCTGCGACAAACAACCTACAAATACGCCCTGAGTTTCACAGTGGGGCGGAAAGCAGAAAGTGTACCATCGAGTTAGACCGCGCGCCTTTGCGGATGTCACTCATTAGTGTGAAAAATAATGGATAACCGATTTTTTAATGCAAGAATTCATTACGCGGGGGGATAAAACGTCACCGGTTGCGGCTGCAACCGGTGATTTGAGGAGTCAATCAGGCTGAAGGCAGCGTTTTATCGGCACCTGTTACCTGCTTGTTGGACAGGGTGTCTTGCAACTGCTTTTCATCCAACTGTTTACACCATTTAGCCACGACGACCGTTGCCACACCATTACCGACCAGGTTAGTCAACGCACGGGCTTCAGACATGAAGCGGTCAATGCCCAGAATTAACGCCAGACCGGCCAGCGGCAAGTGGCCGACAGCAGAAATAGTGGCAGCCAGCACGATAAAGCCGCTGCCGGTCACCCCTGCAGCCCCTTTAGAGGACAGCAACAACACCACCAACAGCGTTACCTGATGCACGATGTCCATATGGGTGTTGGTCGCCTGCGCGATAAACACGGCCGCCATAGTCAGGTAGATAGAGGTCCCGTCCAGGTTAAACGAGTAGCCGGTCGGAATCACCAAGCCCACCACCGATTTCTTACAGCCCAGCTTCTCCATTTTATCGAGCATCCGCGGCAGCACCGACTCGGAAGAAGAAGTCCCCAGCACGATCAGCAGTTCTTCTTTTATATAACGAACGAATTTGAAGATACTGAAACCGTTGGCGCGGGCAATGGAGCCCAGCACCACCACCACAAACAGAATGCAGGTAATGTAGAAACAGGCGATCAGCTGACCCAGTTGCAACAGCGTACCCACGCCATATTTACCGATAGTAAACGCCATCGCCCCGAAGGCACCCAGTGGCGCCAGGCGCATAATCATATTGATAATGCCGAAAATCACGCGGGAGAAGCTGTCGATAACGTTGAAGATCAGCTGGCCTTTATCACCCAGACGATGCAGGGCAAAACCGAACAGTACGGCGAACAGCAACACCTGAAGAATGTTGCCACTGGCGAAGGCACCGATGACGCTACCAGGGATGATATCCAGCAAGAACGGAATAATGCCCTGTTGCTGGGCCTGTTCAGCATAAACGGCCACCGCCTTGGCATCCAAAGTCCCTGGATCGATGTTCATCCCGGCGCCCGGTTGGGCCAGGTTAACAATCAGCAGGCCAATCAACAGTGCAATGGTACTGACGATTTCAAAATAGAGCAGTGCGATCGCACCGGTACGGCCGACGGCTTTCATACTCTCCATACCCGCGATACCCGTCACCACGGTACAGAAGATCACCGGCGCGATGATCATTTTAATCAGTTTAACGAATCCATCGCCCAGAGGTTTCATCTGTGCGCCAATGTCAGGATAGAAATGACCAAGCAGGATGCCCAGCGTAATCGCCGTCAACACCTGAAAATAGAGGCTCTTAAAGATAGTGAATTTCATATGAACATCCTTTGGGGGGGAAGACACGCACCAGGCGGTATTCTCGTTATCTCGCCTGTTCATCGCTTGCGCGGAAAATAACACCCACCTAACAACATGGAAATAATTTGTTGCACCAATAGATACATGTTGATACGAATTTAAGAGCTGAAACGCGCCAGCCCAAATGCAAGGCTGTAAATTGCGTAAGCATTTCTTTGCATTAACTCAAAAGCGGTAGTAAAGACAGGCATTCTCGGACGAGGCAGCGGGCGGGCGACACAGGAATCGCCCGAGAGATCAGAAAGGTAAAATCAGGCGGGTGGCTGGCAGAATTCGGCTTCAAACTCACTGCGCGGCAACGGGCGGGCAAACAGGAAGCCCTGCCCGCTATGAATACCGTGTCGTAGCAGCCAATCGCGTTGTTCGGCATTTTCGACACCTTCGGCCATCACCGGCAGCGCCAATACCTCAGAAATAGAACTGACGATACGCACCATGGCGTCATCTGTCGGCAGGCCCTGAATAAAGCTCTTGTCGATTTTAATCAAATCGATCGGCAGGCATTTCAATCGGTTCAGATAATTCAGGCTGGAATATCCCATACCAAAGTCATCCAATGCGATGGACAGCCCCAGGTCGTGCAATTCACGTAGCAAGGCCAGTGCACGATCGAGATCGTCAATACGTACCGTTTCGGTAATTTCCAGCAGCAACTTACGCGGATCAATGTGGTGCTGCGCAAGCACACTTTTCAGATGCGGGACAAAATCTTCATGCTGCATCTGGATGGGAGACACATTGACCGCTAGCGGCATGCTGATACCACGGCTCTGCCAATCAGCCAAAATACGGCATGCCTCCTCCAGCACCCAGTTACCGAGTGGCACAATCACCCCAAGCTCTTCAGCTAACGGGATCACATCTGCCGGAAGGGTATAGCTGCCGTCATACTGCTGCCAACGCAGCAGCGCTTCTGCGCCTATCACCGCATTGGACTGCATATCTATCTGTGGCTGCAAAAATAGCGTAAATCGACGCTGTTCAATGGCCTGCAGAATTTCACTTTCCTGCGTCAGCCGCTTTTGGGTACGCTCCGTCAGGCTCGGCTCGAAAAACAGCACCTGATTTTTACCTTCACGATGTGCTGACATCATGGCCGAAGTCGCGCTACGCAGCAGTTGTTCCGCACTCTCTCCCGAATTAAGGTAATGCGCGATACCGATGCTGGCACTTGGCCTCAACGGCATTTCCTGCAAGCTCAGCGGCGCATTGATCTGCGCCATGATGCGGCGTGCCAGCTGCATCGCATGGAAGGGGCGCTCAACGCCTTTGGCCAGAATGGCAAACTCGGTGTTGCTCAACTGCGCCAATACGCCGTTTTCATCGATACACGCACGTAGCTTTTTGGCCAGTGTCAGTAACAGTGACTCTCTCATCGCCGGATTGAGCACACCCGATGCTTCGTGCAAGGTTTCAATGCCAATCACCAGCAGATTAAAACGCTCGGGCCGCAGACTGGAGGCAATATGCTGTTCCAGCAACGCGGTAAACAGCGCCTGGTTCGGCAACTCTGTCACCGGATGGCGAGTGCTCATGCGGCTCATCTCCGCATAGGCTCTTGCCAACCGCTGCTGATTGCGGTTGTAGTTACGCACCAACAACCCCAACTCATCGTCCTGATGCAACGCTGGCAGCATCAGTTGGTGATAGGGTGCTTCTTCCTGCGAAATATTTTCCAGCTCTTTGGCCATTGCGCGCAGCGGGTGCACCATCAGTCGGTTCATACACCAGCTAATGGCAATCGACAGGATTAACGCCAACAGTAAGTAAGTCGACAGCATGGTCGACAATATGCTGAGAATAAATTGGTACATGCGGAACGAATCGGCCTGCAGTACCAAATAAGCCAATGGCTGTGGGTTAGCCGGCACGCGCTCCAGTGAATAGAGCGGAACAGAAATCTGAATTGGCAGCTCAAACAGGCGAGCGATCAGCGTGGGTACTGGCCGTTCCGGTGGGAAATTGGCGTGTAACGCCTGAAATTCATTCGGCAGCACGATATCTGCACGCGTCAGAATCCCTACCGGCAACAATGTGTTCAACACACGTTTGGTTTCGGGTATATCCATGCGCAGCACCGCCTCCGCCAGAGGCTGGCGCACGGAGTGAGCAATATTTTCCAGTTGCTGGGCATAGTCATCCCTGCGCTGCTGCACAAAATGGAATAACTGGATCACGATAAAGATGCAGATCGTCACCAGCGCCACACCGGACACCGTTGCCATCTGTTTAATCGTTAATGAACGCCTGACCCGCAAACCTGCTCTCCGCTAATTCGGGCTGAAATAAAAAAGGGATGAATAATACCCATCCCTTGAACCGGTCTGAGTATACTCGATTGTCTAACGCTTTTACCCTGCCAAACCGCTGGCCCCCTAAGAAAACCGCGGGTTTCAGTCTTTTCCTAATGAAAGGCCGCGCCCCGCCATTGTCCGTGAACGTCGTTGGCGGGACGCAACCTGAACTCAGGGTAACAAAACTACCTCGTGTTCAGGCTGCTGACAAAGTCCGTTATTAGGGAGAGCGTGCCGAAGGGGCCGTCGCGGCTTGTCCGCCGGAGCACCTCCGGGGCGCTAGACCCGGGAATCTCGGGTTCAAAGACAACGTCGCCTTCAAACTCACACAGGGTAGCAAAACTCCCCTGTGTTCGACACTCCGAATCCACCTGAGGAGGGTTACTTAAAATCAGCGTACGGCGTCAGCGGTTGAGGCGGTAAATCCAGGTCGCCCTGCCAACCGGCCATCGAATAGCGTAAATAGAGCAATGCATGGCTCGGCGTATAGTCTTTCGCCTGTTGAATATCGATCCCGGCGCCCAGTGTCCAGTGTGAACTGAGGCGACGCTCAACAATGGCCCGCAGGGTATAACCGAAACCGGAAGAGGAACTGCCGTCCTCCACGGCAAACTTGTCCGGCAACGAGTCCGGAATCAGCCCCTGCAACGGATAACGCGCCTGGCTGTTGGTTTTCGAATGGGACAAGGACACCGATCCACCCAGCTCCCATGACCAGTTCTCGGTACGCTGGCGATAATTGACCGGCACCGCCAGCGACATATATTGCTGCGGACTGTAGTAACCGCCCTGGCCGAGAGAGTAACCGCTCAAATCCTTCTGATAATGCCACAGCATGGTGTTCAACCCGACGGTCACTCTGCGGTTATCTTCGTTGATCAATTTGTAGTAATAACCCGCCATAAAACGCTCGCGCTGGTTATCTTCGACATTTTTACCGGTCAGTTGATGCGCACTGAGGTCGGCCCAAACGCCGTGTGCCTCGCCGCGATCGTAACTGGCGCTCAGACTGACCCCAGTGGCGCGTACTCCACCCCAGGTCGTGCCGGTGTTCGGATCTTTGGTACCGCCAAATGCCAGCAGCGAGCTGGATATCGGCCGGCGCGAGGCCGACAATGTCCAACCAATGTGGTTCCAGTCGTTGCTGTAAGCCAGTCCGCCCACCCAATCGACGACATCAAAACCCATAGGTGTAGTGCCGACATCACCTTCCCAGCGATCGTTCTTCCAGCCAACCGCCACGCTCGTTCCAGTAGCTTTCTGATGTTCGTCGCCGCTACAGCCCTGAGTATTACAGGTGCCAAAGGTCTCATAATATTTGCCGTTGCTGTCGGTGGAGAACCTGCCGGCATCCAACTGAACGGTATCCGAACGGAAAAATGCCCGTCCGTCGTACAACGGCATGTCCACCTGCAACATGGTGTCGTGGGCTTTGTAATCAGAGATACCACCGGTACCGCTGGACCCCCAGTAGTCATGATCGAGCGTGACATTAACATCCTGCTGACGGTAGAGATCCGCCGCATCCGAACGGATACCGCGTTTGAGCCAGTCATCACCCGGGTTGTTACGCGTCAGATAGGTATAGCTGTCGTTATCCGACGGAAGCTTCGGTGCAATGCCACTGGCCACCATCGCTTGTTTATAGTCCTGTTGCGCCAATGCCGGCTGCAATTGGTCGCGTTCGAGCCGTGCCGCATCGCGATAAATCAGCGCTTTTGCCTGGCTTGGCGGCGCTTGCTGTGCCGTCGTTTTCAGCCGGGTAAAGATATCCGTCGCTTTTTGTGGCTCACCGACGGCGTACCAAGCGTTAGCCACCCGTCGCTCAGTGTTGCTGGATGGATTGGGCACCGTCGTTTCTGTTTGTAGCCGCTGGCGCGCCTCGCTCAGTTTACCTTGCGCCACATACGCCTCGATTTCACCCAGTTGCACATCCGGGTTATTCGGTTCGCGCGCCCGCACCCGTTGATAGTCCGCCAGGGCTGCATCATAGTCACCACGTGCCAGCGCCCAATCTGCCAACTGGAGATCGATACGGGTATCTGTGGGTTGCCGACGCAGATAAGCGATCGCACCCGGTTCGTCGCCTGCGGCACGCAGTTGCTCGGCATGATCCAACGTCTGCTGCATTTTCAGTCGCTGCGCCAATTCCCGCATATTGTCGTTCCACTGTGCGCCAGGCAATGTATTCAACTCTGCCAGCGCTTGCCGATCGCGATCGCTACCGGAAAGATACAGCGCGTAGGCATACGCCAGCTGCGGGTTACCCTGCTGCTTTTGCGCCAGTCGCCTGAACAGGGCATCCGCCTGCCCAGGTTGCCCTGCCTGACGCAAAGTCTGCGCATAGTGATACGTCAGCCACACATCATCAGGATCCATCTGCTGGGCACGGCGATATTTCTCTGCCGCCTGGTGCCACTGTTTTTGCTCTGCAAGCCGATCGGCCTGCTCTTTGAGCATGTCGAGCTGCAAACCCTCTAAGGTGCTACGCAATTTATTTTGCTGGCTACGCGGCAGACTATTGAGATAAGCCAACGCCTTTTCAGGCGATTGGCGCTGGTAGATATTGACCAAACCGCGTACCGCGCTGCCGCTGCTCGGATCCAGCCGAAGTGCCTGCTGATAAAAACGCTCGGCAGCGGCGTCATCTTTGCGTGCCACGGCAACGTCACCCAGACCGATCACTGCGCTGCTATCACTGTTGTCTATCTGCCGTGCCTGTTGATATTTCTGCTGTGCCAGCGTCAAATTGCCGGCTTTCAACGCCTTGTCACCTTCATCGACCGCCAACCAATAGCTGTTGCTCTTGATCAGGCTCTGCCATTTACTGCTGCCGTAACCGCTTTTATCAGCCTGTAATGCCTGACGGAACAAGCTTAATGCTTGCGGACGATTGCCGGCACGGGAATAGGCCTGCCCGAGTGCGCCAAGGACTTCAGCATCGTTGGGGGAAGCTGCCAGCGCTTTTCTCAGTTCAGGAATGGCAGCGCGGCTTCCTCCTTTTTCCACCTGAGCCAACCCGCGCACCCGTGCCAGATAGGCCGGATCCGACAGCAGTGCCTGTTGCCTCGCCAGCTCCTGCTGGGCACTGGCGGCCTGATCGCCGGTTTCAAATACCCCGAGGAAACGGTTAAGGGCCGCAACACTTTGCGGGCTGACCGGCATCGCTTTCACTTTTTCCAACCACAGATCCGCAGCATCACCGCGCCCTGCGGGATCGGCCGCCACTTTCTGCAATAAATCGTAAGCCTGTGCGTCACGGTCCTGACTAAATAACATCCGTGCCAACGACATCCGCAGCGGCACGTTGCCGGAATATTGCTGATCCAGCGCCTGCAGTTGTTTCAGTGCTGCGGCTTCTTGCCCCGGTAACCGCGCAACCAGTCGCCAATATTCCACCGCCAGTTCAAGCGTCGGCGGATCACCGTGGAACAGGTCGTCATACTGGGCCTTCGCCTCCGGCAGGCGGCCGGCTGTCGCCATTAAGCGCGCCTGTTGCAGTTTCTGTCGGGTTTCGGGTTGCGTCAGCAGCATATTCATTTCTGCCTGACGATAAGCGCTGGACTGCGGTGCAATCTTTTTCAGCTTATCTAACTGCTGCTGCGCCAACGCCTGATTCCCCTGCCGCAACGCCAAACGCATACGAGCCGAAATCACGTCCGGGTTGTTTGGGTCCATTAACTCGAGCCGGTAAAGCGACTGACGGACCAATTCATCCTTATTGCTGGCCTCCCCAACCCGTACCTGTTCCAACAACCATTGCTCCGGCGCAACGGTTTCCGCTCCCTGCGCCTGCGGCAGCATTGCAAGACTTAAAGGCACCAGGCCTAGCCAGTTTATTCTGAAGTTACGCATTGGCTGCCCCAGGAGGGTTCAAGTTCACCCTGCCGATTAAAACGATAACGTTGTTGATCCCATCCCTGACCGAACAGCACCAGCGAGGCACTGAAATAGGCATTATCACCCGGTGGATTTTGCTTAATGCGTTGGCGCTGTACCTGCAACGCCTCAGGTTGGTTCGCCAGCATCGGCAACAGAGCAGCAGAGAAGCCCACCGGACCCTCACCGCTGGTTTTGCCACTGGCCGTATCCGTTTTCTCCGGGGGGACGCCCTGTGTCAGCGTGGCTTGCGCCATTGGCTGCAATTGCTTGAGTAGCGCTGCCTTGTGTTTATCGTCATCCGCCAGCATGCCGGCCCACAGATAAACCCGGATAGCGTCATAACTGCCCATGTTCGGCTTGACGGTATCCGGTTGCCAACCTTTGCCGACCTGCCACACGACCCAGTCGGGTGAGAAGCCGTGTGGCGCGGTTTCCAGCCACAGTCGCAGATAGGTTTGCTCCATCGCCCGCCACGGGCCATTCAAGGCGGCAAAGCGGGCCAGCAGTTGGGGTGGCAGGTAGCTCGGGTTGAGTCGCCAACGGTCTTCAGCCACAAACCCTACCTTTCCCGGCAACAGCATCAGGCCCAGACCGGGAATATCTGCCACCTCTTCGCGGGCAATTCGCTGCAACAGCAACGTGCCAAGGGTTTGATAACGGCGGCTGTTCCATAAGCGCCCCGCTTCCAGCAGATTGTAGGCAATCCATAAATCCGCGTCGGATGCAGAATTGCTGTCCAGTACCGTCCACTGTTTTTTATCGTTCTCGCCCCACAGCCAGGCGGGTAAATGGGCACTGAGATCGCCCGCGGCCAAATTGTTTTCCGTCCACGTCAGCAATTGGTCGAACGCAGGCCGATCGTTCGCTACCAGGGCGAAGAACATGCCATAGCTCTGCCCTTCCGAGGTGGTGATACGGTTCGGACTACTCGGGTCGATCACCCGCCCCTGCTCGCTGATATAAAATTGTTTGTACTGTTGCCAGGCTGGCCATTCGCAAGCCGCCGCCGCGCTGAAAGCGCACAGCAGCAGCATGCCGAATGTCAGACGTTTCAATGCCACAGGCATCGCGGTTAATCCCGATCTTCAGGCGACAGGCGACGGCGGCTAAAGATCCTCAAGCCACGCCACAGCATCAGCGCCAGAATGACCACCACCACGACCGCGATCACTGCAAGCCACACCGGATGGGTCGACAAGGCATGCCAGATGCGCTCCCACCACGGCAAGTGGCCGACATAATAAATGTCGCCCACGCGTAAGCTGTTTACGCCAGATTCACGAATCACCGCCACAGACCCAAACACGGCCGCACGCTTGCCGCTGTCCAACAAGGCGTTGTTCAGCAGATCGTAGCCACGCGGGCTGTCAGCCAGTAACGCGACTATGCTGCGTTGATCGTTAAACGGTGATTGCACCCCGATAATCGCCGACATCGCCCCTTCCGAACTGATGGTGGTTTTGCTGTCTGGCTTGGTGTCCTCCGCCAGTACGTCCATCGTCGGTAACGGCAACTGGCGTGTGGGCTGCTTCACCCAGCTTTGGGTGGCATCCACGAGCAGGCTGATTTTTTTGTCGTCCCGCAGCTCTGGTGGAATGGTGCCGATCATCAGAATATCGGCATCCCGATCCTTCGCCTGGGACCAATCGTCACTCACCGTCACCGCCAGGGTCGGATAACCGGTCTGTGCACCAATAACCCCCAGTGCGTTCAGCAACGCGCTGACCTGTGGCGGTTGCGGCTGCTTGTTCACCAAGACCAGCGTCTGCGACAAATCAGCTAAACGGCTGAAAGGGAAACCGGCATTCGCGAAGGCCCGTAGATCCGGCATCGCCATAAAGTGGCGGTAACCGGAGAAATCGATCGTTGATGCACCATCGATTACCGCATGGTTAGCGGTAAAGGAGTAAGTTTCACAACGCCCTTCCGCCCCACTGGCCAGCAGCGTGGTGTAGTCAAAGTCGAAACGCAGTTGGTTAGTCGCGCCCAGCCGCAGCGCCGGAATATTGACGTTTTTGTCCGAGTCGATCAGCCCTTGGGTCAGTGGCAAACGCAGCAACTGGGTACCCTGCTCGTGTTCAGGGACCAAAGAGTACGCCTGCACAAACTGGTTATTTAGGCTGACACTCAGACGCGAACCGTCCTGAATACGGGGTGCGGTGTAGCGGTACTTCAAATGCATATCAATGCCGGTGCTGCGAATCAGGAACAGGTCCGGCGGCAAGTTCATGGTTAGCGAGATCGGACCCGGTTCGATGCCACTGGTCTGCAGTTGCTCTGCATACTGCTGCAGCTCGGCAAATGTCATAGGGCGATCGGTACGTACCCAGTTAGGTGCATCGTAAGGTTGACGGGGTGCCAATTGTTCGACTTTATCGACCGTGACGTTCTGCCCACGGAACAGAATGTTGCCCTGTGCAATACCTTTCACCGCAGTGATCAAATCGTTGTCATCACGCCCCTGCACCAGCAGCAGTTTGATGTACGGGTTGTCTGGATGGCTGATCATTTCCACCGTAGGGCCATTGACCGGCGGATAATCGCGCAAGAAGTCCGGGCGTTGCTTATTGGTGGCAAAGACGATGGCATGCTGTTTCGGCAGCTGGTTATAGAGCACCGGGAACGACTGGCCACGCCACTGGGCTTTGCTGCCAAACCACGACGCCAGAATGCCCGCAGCACGTTGTTGGGTAACATCAGGCTGACCCGCAAACACCACTGGCAACGTCAACGGCCGGTTGTCGCGGCTATCGAAGAAGGGTTCAGGGAAATGCGATAACTCGTTTTTCACCGGCAAGGTCTGGTAACGCAAGTTCAGTGAGCTGGATTTACTGATTTCAAGCCACAGCGTTGTACTGGCCGGGTTTTCACAAATATTCTGATAATGTCCGACGAAAACTAACCTTACACGGTTAAAATCGGTGATATAGCGGGGATCAATCGCCATCTGGATGCGATTCGGCTTGCCGAGTTGCTCTTTGGCAATGGTCGTCACGCCCATCAGTTCATCATTGAGGTACACCTTGACGTGCGATTCCACCGGAATCAACGAAGGCGACGGGGTGAACTCCAAATCGAGCATCGCCTGCGACACCACTTCATCGCTGCGCACACCAAATTCAACCTGACCATCAGGCCGAGTACCACGCAGGGTAAAGGTTCCGGGCGGTGGGGCAATAGTGGCAAACGGCAGTTGTACGTCACGTACCGGTGCATTCGGATCCTGCGGTGCACCCGCGCCCATCGGTGTCGTCACCGACGCGTCGACGGGCACCGTCACCGGCGGTTGTGCCGCAACGGTCGGTGCGGTGGCAGTTTCAGCCTGAGACAAGGTGCTGATGCCTAAGGCCAGGGCGGTAAACCAGGTTATTTTTCTCGTCATCGTATCATCATCAATGTTAGAGCCTGATCACCAGGCAAGTGAACGGGCGATTTGCCTATACCACTGTCTCTTTTTGGCTGAAGATCGGAGCCCTACCGACACCGTGCGGGATAAATGACACTATCCACGCAATCAACGTCGTGAACCCGACCAGCAGGCGGCGCACCATCGGCGGTGCGTAATCCGCCATACGTACGTAACCCCGGAAGCCCAACGCCAGAACGTCGCGCAGGCTTTCGATCGGTTTATCTTCAGGGAACCCGTCCTGCCACAGCGCCCAGGTATCGGCACGGGCAAAGGTACACTGAATAAAATCAATATGTTCGCGGGTGCTTAGGTTAACCATGCGGACCCCGACCTTGCTGCCGAAGGCGCGGGTCACAACACATGGGAAACTGTATTCTTGCTGGCCACGCTTGAGTAACAGCGACACCTTGTCACCGTCTTTCAGCACATCCGCGACGCGCATCTCAATCCCTACACCACCGTCGGAATAATCGCGCAACGTGCAGGGGAACAGGTGCCCATCGGCCCGCGCGATCGCGGCCGGCATGGCAATCTCCACCCTATGTGCTTGGCGTACCTGCTTGGCCTCGACCGCCACCGCCACCGCACCCCCGAGTATCGTCATGTTGTACAGCACCCATACCAGGCTGATGATCACCGTCATGACCTCGTCCGCCGGGCCGTAACCCAAGCGCCAAATACCGAAAGCCAACCCGGCCAGATTTAATATCACCAGGAACATGTAGGGCCGGGTGATCACCCAGTCGACATGTTCTTCCTCCACCAATCCGCCTTTCGCTGTAACGTTGAATTTCCCTTTGTGCGGATTGAACAACGCCACCGTGGTCGGTCGGGCGATATACCAAGCCAATACCGTTTCGTAGATCTCACTCCAGAAGGAGTGGCGGTATTTCCCTTGAATACGTGAGTTAGTCAGGCTGGCGTGAATCATATGCGGCAACACATACAACGCGATCGCCAGCGCCGGGGCAAAGATGATATAGGCGTGCAGTAACAGGAAGGCCAAAGGCGCGGTAAGGAAAATCAGTCGAGGAATGCCGGACAAGAAGTGCAACATGGCGTTGGCATAGCACAGGCGCTGCGCCAGCTTCAGCCCTTTGCCGAGCAGGGGGTTATCCAGCCGGAAGATTTGCACCATTCCACGCGCCCAACGAATACGCTGGCCAATGTGTGCCGACAGACTTTCTGTCGCCAACCCCGCCGCCTGCGGAATGCGGATATAGGCCGAAGTGTGTCCGCGGCGATGCAAACGCAGTGACGTGTGGGCGTCTTCAGTGACGGTTTCCACCGCAATACCGCCGATTTCATCCAGCGCACTCCGGCGCAAAATGGCACAAGAGCCGCAGAAGAACGTCGCGTCCCACATATCGTTGCCGTCTTGGACCAAGCCATAGAACAGCGTGCCTTCATTAGGTGTTTGACGAAAACGCCCGAGGTTACGTTCAAACGGATCCGGCGAGAAGAAATGATGCGGAGTCTGCAGCATCGCCAGTTTCTTGTCTTTGAAGAACCACCCCATTGTCAGTTGCAGGAACGAGCGTGTCGGCACGTGGTCACAGTCAAAAATCGCCACAAACTCGCCGGTTGCCTGCTTTAACGCGTTATTGATATTACCGGCCTTGGCGTGTTCATGGGTGGGTCTGGCGATATACTTCACGCCCACCTCTTCGGCAAACGCCTTAAACTCTGGCCGGTTGCCGTCATCGAGGATGTAGATAGTGACTTTCTCTTTCGGCCAATCGATGCCCAGCGCAGCGTAAATGGTGGGTTTCACCACCCCGAGATCTTCGTTATAGGTGGGCACCAGCAGATCGATTGTTGGCCAGGTTGCGCTATCTGCGGGCATAGGCACCGGCTGACGGTTGAGCGGCCAGACCGTCTGAAAATAGCCCAATACCAGCACCACCCAGGCATAGGTTTCCGCCACCAGCAGCAGCAAACCGCAGGTCAGACTGAGCGGGTCGTCCCAGTTCAGCGTGGCGGTATAGCGCCACCATAAATAGCGGCAAGAGACAGTCAGCGACAGCACAATCAGCATCAGCCCAGGCAAACGCCCCGGCACCCGGCGCACCACCATGGCAATCGCCCACAGGAGCAGCACAAACACAAACTGCGCCGGCAGGTCGAATGGCTGCGAAATGCACAAAATAGCGAGGGCCGCCGCCAAGACGCCGACAATGATAAAGAGTACGCGGCGCAGGCGCCGGTTCATCCGACCCAAACGTGCCACCGAGCGCTGCTCCAGCCCGGCGCTTTCTAACCGTTGTGGGATAGTTTTCAACCAATTGGCATAGCGTAGCTGCAAGCGCTGCCAACCGGCGAAGCGAGTGTTTTCTCTCGGCGCGCGCTCAGTGCGGAATACCAGCAACCACAGGCCTTGTACCAGATAACGCAACGCATCCGCCGGGCGTGGGCGGTTAGGCGACAGATGCGGGAACCAATAGGTCCGTCCTGCCCGTAAACGCTGCCAACCGGGGGATTCCAAACGCAGAAAAATCCAGCTCAACGCCACCAGTAACGTGGTGAAAAAAGCGGTAAACGCCGAGGCCCCATGACGGCGGTAGGCACGATAACGCGCCTGTACCGCATGGTGAACAGGCGGTACCAATAGCAGGCTCATCACCCGGCTCATGGCGCCTTATCCTTCAGGTTGATCAAACACCAGTTAGCCAGCGTCAGTACCTCATCGGCAGCCAGGCTTTCCGGGCGATACTCGCCCAATGGCTGCTTCACGGCCATGGCTTCAGCCATCGCCTCATCGCGGTGAAGCACCACCGGCAACAGGCCGCCCAAGGTTTGCAACCACAGTTGGTGCAAATCCTGCTGCAGCTGACTGCCGGCAATGTAGTGATTAATCAGGAAATGGCAGCCGTCCGGCAATGCCTGCTGATGCAGACGCACCTGACAGTTGGCGTCTGGGGCAATCAGCATAAAGACACAATCTGCCAGCGGCAGCGCCTGCCGTGACAGCGCCTCATCATCGGCTGGCAGATCCAACAAGATCCAGTTGTACTGAGCACCGGCAGTTAGCTGTGCCAGATTGTCCTGCCAGCGGGTGGGGCGTTGCCGACACGATTGTTGTACATTCAACCGTTCCGTTAGGGTGAGTTGGCCAAAGGGCAAAAAATCGAGGTTTTCGCAGTAGCGCATCGCGCCCTGCCGCCAATCCCCACCATCCTGCTCGGCACGTGCCCAACCGCGCGGCAGCTCAAACGGCATATTAAACTGCAGGCGCAGCAGGTTGTCCGGCGCAAAATCTATCGCCAATACCGACTCGCCCAACTGTTGTAATGCCCAAGCGAGCGCTGCGGTGACCGACGTCGTCCCCATGCCGCCTCGCAAACCCTGCAGTGCAATCACTGGCATAAACTAGCGGCTCCCCGTTGTTTGCACTAATTCAGCAAGCAAGGGCCAGCGCGTCATCATTTGCGTTAAACGCTCCTGACGCGAAATATCAACATAACTTAATTTTGGTAAAGAAAAGGCGCGGCTGAGAGCCAGCAGATCATCCTGAGTTTCCGGCGGTGCCACTGCATGAAAGCGCGTTAATTGATTATTCATTCTTCCGCCTTTAAAAAATAGGCTAATGTTAATTAACTATAGCAACGTAAAAAAAAGACATGGCCAATAAGATGATTCCTAACAGATATTATTACACAGTTTGTTAGATTTGTTATTATGATCCCAACGACACTATAACTGAATAGCGACACTCAGTTAGCCACTGACGACACTTTCAACGAAAGTAGAAACATATCCTATGGCGCAATCTTTCTCGTTAGGTATTCGGCAGATTTGGGAAGAACTGTCCGTTATGCAGGCCCCGGGGTTTTATTGGGTGAATGTCGATCGTCAAACCGACGCCAGTTTGCTCTGCCAACAAATCTTAGCCGCCCAGGCTGCAACCAGCCAGGTAGCATTGATTTGCAGCGGAGACAAACCCGACGGGCTTTTGGCTGAGCTGGCCTCCCCCGCCCTGAAAAAAATTCCGCTGTACCAATTACCAGAAAAAAAAGCCGCGCTGACGCATTTCAGCGACGACCTGATGCGCGCCTTAAAACCGCAAAATCGCTTATTAATCCTGTTGGCCCATGCCAGCCTGTGGCAAACCTTCACCAGCGAAGAGTTGCGCAGCTGGACGCGCGCCACCGCCATTTGGCTGCGGCAGCAGGGCTGCACGCTGCTCATCCTCAGCCACGGCGGGGGCGTCAACAAGCTCAAAGGGCAGCTCAGCGCACAACACCGTATTCTCAACGGCCTGTCCAACCTGCAGTGGCAACAGGATAGCGCACAGTATCTGGTGAATTGGTGGAGTACCGAAAATGGCATCAATGCCAACCAACTGCTGACTCTCTATGCCGGTGAACACGGCTGGCAGGGCGATGATGACAGCAACAAACCTTCACCAACCTCTATCCGCAGCGATGAGGGCCGTTATCTTGCTCAGCAGAGTATCCTTGAAGGTGCGCCCCCACTCTCCGCCAACTGGCAACTGCTGGAAAGCAACGCCCTGCTGGCACAACACGGTATGCTGACCCTCTCGGCCACACTGATCTTTGCGCTCTACCAGAGTGATGAAATCGATGCACTCGCGCATCAAATTCACAGCCTGCGCCGTCAACGAGGCAACGGCTTGAAAATTGTGGTGCGCGAGATGAGTGCCAGCCTGCGTTACAGCGACGAGCGCCTGCTGCTGGCCTGTGGTGCAAACCTGATTGTGCCGCACGTGGCACCGCTGTCGCGCTTTTTAACCATGCTTGAAGGTATCCAGGGTCAACGCTTTTCTCGCCACGTTCCGGCAGATATTGATGCCCTGTTGGCCGGTCTGCGCCCATTGCAATTGAAAGGCTATATGCGGCCAAATGACTTTAGCCAAGCGGTGGTTTCGCTGATGGGTAACACGTTACTGCCAGAAGACGGCAAAGGCGTGATGGTTGCACTCCGTCCGGCACCAGGGCTACGCGCCGAACAGGCGATGACCCTCTGTCATCTGCGCCGTTTCGGTGACGTCATGACGGTGGTACAGGGCCGGCTGGTGCTGTTTCTCTCCACCTGTCGGATTAACGATCTGGATACTGCGATGAAGTTTATCTTCCGGCTGCCGGTGGACGAGGCGTTCAGTAATCGGGTCGTGTGGCATCAGGATGTGGATATTCTTTCAGAAATCAAACGGATGGCGCACAACGCCACTATTCCGTTAGCCACCATGGCCGCACCTGCAACGCCGCGCCACGCTACCGCTGTCGCAGACAGCCCACAGGAGCGTCGTCAACCGGTGCCCTTCACGTTGGCTAGCGGTACACAGGAGAATAAACATGTTGAATCTTAACGATATTATGCAGCTTATTATTCTGTGTGCGATCGTTTTTATTCCGCTGGGTTATGCCTTTCACCGGCGCTTCCCTCACTGGCGTCAATACTGGCAAAACCTGTTGTTATCACCGCGCTATTTAAAATCCGTTGGGTTATGGGTGCGCGAAGGTTCTTCATCTCAGATTAAGCGTAAGAAACAGCCATGAAGCCAACAAACAACCCGCTATCCGATAACTCCCTGTGGCGCTACTGGCGTGGGCTGGGCGGCTGGAACTACTACTTCCTGGCCAAGTTTGGCCTGCTGTGGTTCGGTTACCTGAACTTCCATGCGCTGCCGAATCTGGTGTTCATGGCATTCCTGCTGATGCCGATACCGGCGCTTCGCCTGCACCGCTGGCGTCATTACATTGCCATCCCGATAGGCATCGCGCTGTTCTACCACGATACCTGGCTCCCCGGCATCAACAGCATTATGAGTCAGGGTTCGCAGTTGACCGGCTTCAGTGCCCAATATCTGCTAGAACTGACAAACCGCTTTATCAACTGGCAGATGGTCGGCGCCGCCTTTGTGATGCTGATTGCCTATCTGTTCCTGGCCCAATGGGTGCGCGTCACCGTATTCACTGTCGCTGCACTGGTGTGGCTCAACCTGGTTAACATCGCCGGGCCGGCAGTATCGCTGCTGCCAACCAGCGTCACCACCGCGTCCACCAACAGCACACCGGCGACGACAACCCCGGCGGCCGGGGGAAATAACGCACCGGCAGACAGTGCGCCGCCAACCAGCGCGAATCTGACGGCCTACCTGAACCAGTTCTACGACAAGGAAAAAGCCCGCGCCACCGCGTTCCCGGCGACCTTGCCTGCCGATGCCCAACCGTTTGACCTGTTGGTCATCAATATCTGTTCGCTGGCCTGGGCCGATATGGATGCGGTGAATCTGCAAAACCATCCGCTGTGGTCGAAGATGGACATCATGTTCGACAACTTCAACTCCGCGACCGCCTACAGCGGCCCGGCCGCGATACGCCTGCTGCGCGCCAGCTGCGGACAGCTCTCGCACCACGACCTGTATCAGCCGGTGAATCAGCAATGCTATCTATTTGATAATCTTGCCAAGCTGGGCTTTAAAGAACAGCTGATGCTGGATCACTCCGGCGTGTTTGGTAACTTCCTGAAAGAACTGCGTGAGCAGGGTGATATGCAGGCACCCTTGATGTCACAGGCCGGTATCAGCAATGAGCTTGCCTCATTCGACGGTGAACCGATATACAACGATCTGGACTTGCTCAACCGTTGGCTGGATCAGCAGCAAAAGGCCGGTGACGCTCGCACCGCCACCTTCTTCAACGTCATTCCATTGCATGATGGCAACCGCTTCGTTGGCGCTAACAAGAGTGCAGACTATCAACCACGCGCGCAAAAGCTGTTTGATCAGCTAAACACTTTCCTTGAACAGCTGGAGAAATCCGGTCGCAAAGTGATGGTGGTGATTGTGCCGGAACACGGCGCAGCGCTGGTCGGTGACAAGATGCAGATGTCCGGCTTGCGTGATATCCCAAGCCCGAACATTACCCACACGCCCGTGGGTATCAAGCTGGTTGGGATGAAAGCCCCACATCAGGGGAGCCCTCTAGAGATCAAAACACCAAGCAGCTATTTGGCTCTGTCAGAGCTGGTCTCTCGTTTGGTCGATGGCAAAGCATTCACGGCACCGAGTGTGGACTGGCAGGCGTTAACGCAGAACTTGCCGCAGACTGCGGTTATTTCGGAGAATGACAACGCTATTGTGATGCAATACCAAGGCAAGCCGTATATCCGGTTGAACGGCGGCGATTGGGTGCCTTATCCACAGTGACTCAATGCAAGACACTCAGGCACGCCTTCGGGCGTGCTTTTTTATAGGGGTATTAATTCAGGGAGGAACAATGAGTAGCCTCACATTAACATCGGGCATTTTCTTTCATCCCTGACAAACAAAAAACACGAAAAGAAATCGCACTCTCTCGTTAATTATGACCCTGCGAAGATTCCTAATAGAGGCAATTATTCGTAAGGAAATCGTTAAGGGAAATAAGCGAAATTAATAAAGATAAAATATCCAATCAATAATCTAATTCATCGACTGACTCCCTAAATAAAAAAATGCCGGCATAAATGCCGGCATTTAAATGAATGCTCAGTAATAACAATACTATGCCGCAGGATTTTCATCCTGATCGACCGCAAAGCAGGCCACCATCTGTTCGCCGTATTGCTTCAGCTGAGGTTGTAACTGGGTGCAGGGCCCAAACGCACGACGGCACCGGGCATTGAAAGCGCAACCTGGCGGCGGGTTCATCGGGCTAGGCAGCTCGCCGGTCAACTTGATGCGCTCGCGACGCATATCCGGGTTCAGACGCGGTGTCGCAGAGAGCAGCGCCTGGGTATACGGATGACGTGGGTTGTTGAAAATGGCGTCTTTACTGCCTTTCTCCACGCAACGGCCGAGATACATCACCATGACTTCGTCGGCAATGTGTTCCACCACCGATAAATCATGTGAGATGAACACATAGGACAACCCCAGATCCTGTTGCAGGTCCATCATCAGGTTCAGCACCTGCGCACGCACCGACACATCCAGAGCGGAAACAGGTTCATCGGCAATTACCACGTCAGGGTTAAGCATCAACCCACGCGCGATTGCAATACGCTGCCGTTGACCGCCAGAAAACATGTGTGGATAGCGATCGTAATGCTCGGTTTTCAGTCCAACCTTGGCCATCATTTCCAGCGCTTTCTCACGACGCTCCGCACTGCTCAGCCCGGTATTGATCTGCAACGGCTCCTCGAGGATCTGCCCGACCTTTTTGCGCGGGTTGAGCGATCCATAAGGATTCTGGAACACGATCTGGATCTTCTGTCGGCGCAGTTTCTCGGCGGTCACATCCGGCTTCAGCAAATCCTGCCCCTGGTAGTACAGCTCACCACCCGTCGGCACTTCAATCATCGTCAGCAGGCGTCCCAGGGTCGATTTGCCGCACCCGGACTCACCCACCACTGCCAGCGTTTTTCCACGCTCAAGCGTGAAAGAGACACCGTCCAGCGCTTTAACCAGCCTTTCCGGGGCAAATATCCCCTTCTTGACCGGGTAGTGTTTCTTCAGGTCAATCGCCTGCAATAAGGGTTGGTTCTGGCTCATACGGTCGGCCTCCCCGCATCATCCAGCGGTGTGTGACATTTAACCTGGCGGCCGGGAATGCTACGCAATTCCGGCTCCTCAGTGCGGCAACGCTCAGTGGCATAGGGGCAACGTGGGTTGAGCAAACAGCCGCTTGGACGGTCATATTTACCCGGCACCACACCCGGCAACGAAGCCAGACGCGCCTTGTCGGCAGCGAATTCCGGCAGCGCACGCAACAGCGCTTGAGTGTAAGGATGACGCGGCGCGCGGAAGATTTCTGCCGCCTTACCGGACTCCACCACCTGACCGGCATACATCACGATAATGTGATGCGCGGCCTCGGACACCAGCGCCAAATCATGGGTGATCAGCAACAGCGCCATATTTTCACGCTGCTGCAACTCCAGCAGCAGTTCGATAATTTGCGCCTGAATGGTCACGTCGAGTGCCGTGGTCGGCTCATCGGCAATCAGCAATTTCGGCCGACAGGCAATCGCCATGGCGATCATCACGCGTTGGCTCATACCACCAGAAAGCTGATGCGGGTACACGTCCAAGCGCGAGGCCGGATCGGGGATGCCCACCTGCGTGAGCAGATCAATAGCCCGTTGGCGACGGGTACGACGATTGCCGCCCTGATGCACCTTCAGCGCTTCCATAATCTGGAAGCCGACGGTGTAACACGGGTTAAGGCTGGTCATCGGATCCTGGAAAATCATCGCCACTTCCGAGCCCACCAGTTGGCGGCGCTCTTTTTCGGAAATTTTGCGCAGATCTTGGCCGTTAAACTCCAGCTTTTCGGCCATGACCTTACCGGGGAAATCGATCAGCCCCATAATCGCCAGCGAACTGACCGACTTGCCGGAGCCGGATTCACCGACAATACCTACCACCTGACCCTGCTCCACGCTATAACTGATACGGTCTACTGCACGGAAGGGAGTGCCTTCGTCACCGAAGTGCACCGAAAGCTTGTCTACATTTAATAACGCCATCTCTCTCGTCCTCTGTTACTGCTTGAGTTTGGGGTCGAGAGCGTCACGCAAACCGTCCCCCATCAGGTTAAATGCAAGCACCGTCAGCAGAATCGCCACACCGGGGAAGGTCACCACCCACCAGGCGCTTTGGGCAAACTGCAGCACGTCGGAGAGCATGGTGCCCCACTCCGGCGTTGGCGGTTGCGCACCCATACCCAGAAAGCCGAGAGCAGCCATATCCAGAATGGCGTTTGAGAAACCAAGAGAAGCCTGAACGATCAGCGGTGCCAGGCAGTTTGGCAAGATATTGATAAACATTTGGCGCAGCGCACCGGCCCCCGCCACGCGCGAAGCGGTGACGTAGTCGCGGTTCACTTCCACCAGTACCGCCGCCCGTGTCAGTCGTACGTAATGCGGCAAGGCGACGAAGGTTAACGCCAGCGAAGCATTGACGATCGACGGGCCGAAAATCGCTACCAGCACCAACGCCAGCAACAGGCTCGGCAACGCCAACATGATGTCGACGATACGCATGATGATAGCATCCACCACGCCGCCGAAATAACCGGCCAGCAGACCCAACACCACGCCCATGATCAGCGAAAGCACCACCACCAGACAGCCGACCAGCAGCGACAGTCGTGCGCCGTACATCAGGCGTGACAGCACATCGCGGCCCACATCATCGGTACCAAGAAGATATTGCCAGCTGCCGCCTTCCTGCCAGACCGGAGGCTTAAGCAACGCATCACGGAACTGATCCGCCGGTGCATGCGGTGCCAATACCCCGGCGCCAATGGCAATCACGAACATCAAAATGATGTAAACCAGGCCAACGACGGCCCCTTTATTGCGCTTGAAATAGTGCCAGAACTCCTGAAACGGGCTCATTGGCTTCGGCGCACCTTTAACTACAGACTCAGTGATTTGAGACATCAGAGCGCCCCTTATTTCTTGTGGCGAATACGCGGGTTGACCACGCCGTAGAGCACATCTACCAGCAGGTTAACCAGAATAATCATACAGGCGACCAGCAATACGCCGCCCTGAACGACCGGATAGTCGCGACGTTGCAGCGCATCCATCAGCCAACGCCCCAGCCCCGGCCAGGAGAAGATGGTCTCCGTCAGAATCGCGCCGGCGAGCATCGTACCGACCTGCAGACCGATCACCGTCACTACCGGCAACAAGGCATTACGGAGCGCGTGCACCACAATCACTCGCATGCGGCTCACACCCTTCGCACGCGCGGTACGGATGTAGTCTTCACCGAGCACTTCCAGCATTGAGGAGCGGGTCATACGCACGATAACGGCCAGAGGAATGGTACCCAATACGATTGCCGGCAGAATCATGTGCATCACAGCATCAATGAAGTCGCCAGGCTGGCCCCAGATCAGGGTGTCGATCAGCATAAAACCGGTTAACGGCAAGGTATCGTCCAGGAACACCGTGTCGCTGACCCGTCCCGAGACCGGCGTCAGGTTTAACTGCACCGACACCAGCATGATCAGCATCATGCCCCACCAGAAAATCGGCATCGAATAGCCGGTCAGTGAAATGCCCACTGCGGTATGATCGAATATCGAGCCTCGCCTGACCGCCGCCAGTACCCCCACCGGGATCCCGACCAGCACGGCGAAAAGCATCGCGCAGACGCCGAGTTCCAACGTCGCTTTAAAACGCGGGACAAACTCTTCCCATACGGAAATACGGCTTTTGAGGGACGTACCCAGGTCACCATGCAATACGTTGGATACGTAAGTGAAATACTGTTGATAGAGCGGTTTATCCAGCCCCATTTCCGCCATCAGCTGTGCATGGCGTTCTGCGGAGATCCCGCGTTCCCCGGCCATGATGGTCACCGGGTCACCCGGGATCATATGGACGAATGCAAAAGTCAGCAAAGTTATGCCGATAAACGTTGGGATAACTAACCCCAAACGTCGGAGTATGAACTGCAACATATCCCGAACTCTCTGTATCAATGCCCGGCAGCTCATCGTCCGCCAGGCTTATTAAAGCTCACACACTTTGAAAAACCCTGATGCCGTACGCCGGAGACTGCTCAGCAGGAGCGCAACCTGTTGCGCCCCTGCCAAGTCCATTCGTGTGTCGCCGACTGAACGGTCAGAATTAATCTAGAGAGACATTCTCAAAGTGATGCTTACCAAGCGGATCCACGACGTAGCCCTTCACTTCCTTACGCACTGGCTCGTACACGGTGGAGTGGGCGACAATCAGTGCCGGAGCCTGATCGTGCATCACTACCTGAGCTTGCTTGTAAAGTTCTACACGTTTTTCGTGGTTCGATTCGGCGCGCGCCGGTTGGATCAGATCTTCAAACGGCTTGTAGCACCAGCGAGAATAGTTGGAGCCGTCTTTCGCTGCGGCGCAGCTAAACAGCGTGGCGAAGAAGTTGTCCGGATCCCCATTGTCGCCGGTCCAGCCCATCATCACCGTCTGATGTTCGCCCGCTTTAGCGCGCTTGAGGTATTCACCCCACTCATAGGTCACGATTTTGGCTTTCACGCCGATTTTCGCCCAGTCGTTCTGGATCATTTCTGCCATGCGACGTGCGTTCGGGTTGTACGGACGTTGTACCGGCATCGCCCACAGATCGATGGAGAAACCGTCTGCCATGCCCGCTTCTTTCAACAGCTCTTTGGCCTTGACCGGATCGTAGGTGTAATCTTTCACCGCGTCGTTATAGCCCCACATGGTCGGTGGGATCAGGTTTTTAGCCGCCTGGCCTGCACCCTGATACACCGCATCGATGATCGCCTGCTTGTTGACGGCCAGGGTCAGCGCCTGACGCACTTTCAGGTTATCCAGCGGTTTTTTCTCAACGTTGAACGACAGGTAGCCCACGTTCAGCCCCGGTTGTTCCATCAGGTTGATGGTTTTGTCCTGCTTCATGCGTGCGATATCCGCCGGATTCGGGAACGGCATGACCTGGCATTCGTTTTTCTGCAGCTTGGCGTAACGCACTGAAGCGTCAGGCGTGATGGAGAACACTAAACGATCGATTTTCGGCTTGGTGCCCCAGAAACCGTCGAAGGCCTTATACAGAATTTTGGAGTCTTTCTGGTATTGCAGCAGTTGGAACGGACCGGTGCCGATAGGGTTCAGGTCGACTTTCTCTGGCGTGCCGGCCTTCATCATCACATCGGCGTATTCGGCAGACAGAATGGAAGCGAAGTCCATGCCCAGGTCAGCCAGGAATGGTGCTTCCGGACGGTTCAGCACGAAGCGCACGGTGGAATCATCCACTTTTTCAATTTTGGCGATCAGCTTCGGCATGTCCATGCCTTCAAAGTACTCATAGCTGCCGCCGGAGACTTTGTGATAGGCATTATTCGCGTCCAACTGGCGTTCGAAGGAGAACACCACGTCGTCGGCGTTGAAGTCACGGGTCGGCTTGAAGTCTTTGCTGCTCTGCCACTTCACGCCTTTACGCAGGTGGAAGGTGTAGACTTTGCCGTCTTCGCTAACGTCCCATTTTTCAGCCAGGCCCGGCTGCAGTTCGGTGGTACCGATTTTGAATTCGACCAGACGGTTGTAAATTGGCACCGAGCTGGCGTCATAGGTGGTACCCGAGGTGAACAACTGCGGGTTAAACCCTTCCGGGGAACCTTCAGAACAGTAAACCAACGTCTTGGCTTGCACGCTGGCCGCAACGGTCAGCGCAATCAGCCCGATACCGAATTTCAGAATCCCTGTTTTTCCCAAGGAACTTGTCATCGCGAGTGCTCCATTATGTGATGTGATGTGTGTATACCCTGCATCTTTCAAACTGCCGCGGCGTTGTCTGCGCTCTCTCACCCCAGTCAACTAAGCTCCCGGGGATTCATTCGATTGCCGCCTTGCTGCAGCTCGAAAGCTATTGGGTAATTACCGCCAGAGCCTGTATTTTTTATTGCGCGGCCTGTGCAGTCAGTGCCCGAAGGCTGGAAGGGATAATTGCTCGAGAGAGCCGGGTGGAACGTATCCCGGTGGGGGCGTCTGAGCGCGTGGAATTCACTCAAACAACTCTCGCTCTTACCCCTGAGGCTACCAAATTGCCAACTGTTTGGGGTGTCGTCAATATAACCAGTAGGGATTTACACAGACTGTGAGAAACAGCAAACAAACATAAAAAAAACCTTTCTTTAACAGTTACAGCATTAAAAATTATGCTATGCGGTTATTTTTAGTTCGATAGGCTACATGCCTGAAAGTTACTGGTGTTTAACTCCGATAAAAAACGGAAAAAGTTTGTTGCTGAATGATGAATATCTGAACGGTTATTTTTGTGATCGGCGTTAAAGACAGGATGAAATGCTGATTCCTTACCCGAAAGGGTGAGGCATTCCCGCACTTTTTAATCGAAGAGACGCCACAATCACTGCGCCGTAAAAAAACTTTCCTCTACCAAAAAGCCGGGGGCAAAGAAATATCCCCCGGCAACGTCGTACAACCGATTTATGGCGTGCCGGCACTGTTGCCCAGGCTGCTATTCATGTTGTTCAGAATGTCGCCGTTGTCAGCGTCAATCTCCCAAGAGAACAACCCACCCAACTGCTTATCCAACACATACTTGCCCTTTGCCTGCACCGAGCGTGCATCGTCGAACGTGATCAAATCGCCCGTTGAAGGTTTGAACACGTAAGGCGCTTCGGCGGTGGCGTCGTAGCTGTACTGCCATTCACCGCTCATGAACTGATTGGCGATTTGGCGATAATCCACGATGCCATTTTCCCAGGTCCCTTTTACCGGACCGGTCGCGGTGCCAGTGAACGGAATGTTGTTCTGGTAGCCATTCACGCCGGTCCAGCCACGGCCATACATGGCCGTACCCACGACGATTTTGCCCGGCTTCACACCCTGCGTCAGCAGCGCATTAACGCCATTCACCGTGGTATATGCCGTATCCGGTTTCCAGGATGGTGCTTTCAGTGCCGTCTGGTGGCCCAGGTTTTTCAGATCGAACGCGCCATAGAAGTCGTAGCTCATCAGGAAGATGTGGTCCATCGAGTTCTGTGCGGTGTTGTAATCTACCTTGTCGATCTTGTCCTTGCCGGCGCTGATGGCAGAGGTCAGTTCATACTTGCGACCGGTTTCTGCCGAAAGCTGGTCCAGCATGGCCCGCAGCTCTTTCATCAATTGCACATAGGTCGCCCCATCCTGCGCATTGCCCAGTTTCGGGTTAGCACCCTGTCCGCCCGGGAATTCCCAGTCAATATCCACACCGTCAAAGAACTTCCAGGTTTGCAGGAACTCCTTCACCGAGCCGACGAAACGATCGCGCTTCACCTTGTCGCCCATGAAGAAGAATGGGTCAGACAGTGTCCAGCCGCCGATCGATGGCAGGATTTTCAGGTCTGGACGCGCCTGCTTCAGCGCCATCAACTGACCAAAGTTCCCTTTGTAGGGGTCATCCCAGGCGGTAACGCCCTTTTGACCTTTCTGCAGCGCCGCGAACGGATCGTGGATCGACACTTTAAAGTCTTCACGGCCCTGGCAGGAACGCTGCAACGCCTGGAAACTGCCTTCGATCTCTTTCAGACTGTCGTTGATGCCATCACCGCCACAGATCGGGATAAACCCATACAGCAAATGCGTCAGGTTTTGCGCCGGCAATTTATCGACGGTGAAATTACGGCCGTAAACGCCCCATTCAACAAAATAAGAACCGACCACTTTCCCGGAGTCTTGCTTATAAGGCTTATTTTTTTCCAACAGCGGTTCTTTTAAGGGAGCCAAATGACTGCCGTCGGTATCGGCCACAACAATTTCGGTTGCGTCACTGGCGGTACAACCATCGGCATTACATAAGGATACCTGCATTTGATAACGGCCACCTTTATTCACCTTAAAGTTTGCCGTACCTGAAGCGCCGGTTGAGGCACCGCTCCAAACTTCTTTGCCATTTAATAAGACTTTTGCCGTAGTACCGGTATCGCCATTCCATAAATTCCATGAAACAGAAACATCAGCGGCATTTTTTACCTTCACCAGATTATTATAAGCCGTCGCAGCCTGATCGACCTCGACAATGGCGAACTTAGTATTGCCCCAGGCCAACGTCGGTTTGCCCGGTGCGGCGGCCTGGGCAGCAGAGCAGAGCGTGCTGCCGATCAACAGTGCCAACAGAGGTTTGTTAAATTTGCGCATAACTGATTCCTTTATTCCGAGAGGATAAACGTAAACTATTTAATGACGGCCGCCCATTATCGGAGCAAAACAATCCCGCAATAATCCTGGCCGATTAAATTAAATAAAAACGCATCTTTTCACGCGGCGGGAATTATCATTCTCGCGTTGTGCATTCAGACTATAGATAAAATAATCGTTAAAACAAGATGGCTATCAACCGGGTTTTATTAATCAGCGATGAATTTATTTAATAATGAATAACTGCTGTCAATAGGAATAAGGAATGTGAATTAATTACAGGGAAAGGACAACTATTTTTCACCCAACCAGCGTTGTCATCATTGACAACACCCGGAATGTGCGGTTATTTTAAACAACATGAAGGAGACGGAAGTGCCTTCTCGATTGATCTATCAGGACAAGATTCAGCTAACAAATAATGAATTCATACAGTTGGTCATTTGGCATGTCGAGCCACCTGTTCAGGGTAGCACTCATCACTATAAGTATAGGTTTGCCTATGTAAAAGAAGGCATTTGCCGTTTACGTTATGACAATGAGGCAGGTAAAGGCGATCACAAACATTTGGGCAATACAGAACAGCCGATTACGTTTACCCATCCCTTGGCACTGAAGCGACGTTTCTTCAGTGAAGTGGCGCAACTAAGAGGAGAAAAGGAATGAATAGAGTCACCATCCGGGTAGCTTCTCTTGAGAATGTTCAACGCAATATGGAAGAGGCCCTACAGGGTAATAAACAGCAGCAGGGAAGCTACATCACATTTTTAGATTGGGAAAGTCTGTGGAAAACCCTATCGCCTAAGAAAATGCAAATCCTGCATACCATGACCTGCAGTGGCGAACTTTCTATTAGAGAAGTGGCGCGCCGCGTTAAACGGGATGTGAAAGCGGTGCATACCGACCTACAAGCTCTGTTAGGCTGCGGTATTGTAGATAAAAGCGAACGGGGTGTCATTTTCCCCTATGACGAAATCCATTTTGACTTCGTGGTCGGTAAAGCGGCCTGAAGAACAAATAACAGGCGAAAAAAAACCTGCTTTAAAAAGCAGGTTTTTCGAATGTGGTCGGCGAGAGAGGATTCGAACCTCCGACCCACTGGTCCCAAACCAGTTGCGCTACCAAGCTGCGCTACTCGCCGATGCGGGGCGCATCTTACTGCTGACGATAATACGCGTCAATCACTTTCTTGCCCCGGCCAATCAAGTGGTGATAAAAGCGGCATAAAGCGCAGTACAGAGCCCTGTACCGCGCTTTGACGTTATGCCTGCGCGGTTTTCAACGCCGGTGATTGGGCGCGCAAGAACGGCAGCAGGAACAGCGCAGACAAACAGGCGGCGATTGAGATCACCACGAAGAAACCGTTCCAGTGCCAAATTTCCATGATCCGGGCAATCGGATAACCGGACAACGCCGCACCCAGATAGGCAAACAGGCCAACAAAGCCGGTTGCCGCGCCAGCAGCGTCCTTGTGCGAACATTCCGCCGCCGCCATACCGATCAGCATCTGCGGGCCAAAGATGAAGAAGCCGATGGCAAAGAAGCAGGCAGCCTGCAGCAGGAAGGTCACACCCGGCATGAGCCACAACGCGGCGACTGACAGGAAGATACCGATAGCGAAAATCAGGTTCATTGGCCCACGGTTACCGCGGAACAGTTTGTCAGACCCCCAGCCCGCCACCAGCGAGCCAATAAAGCCGCCCACTTCAAACAGAGAGATGGCCGAGTTGGCGGTCATCAGCGAATAGCCTTTTTCCTGCGTCAGGTACAGGTTACCCCAGTCGTTGATGGCGGTACGCACGATGTACACCAGGACGTAAGAGACCGCCAGCAGCCAGATGTATTTGTTGGTCAACACGTAACGCTTGACGATTTCCCGGTTGCTCAGCCCCTGGCCTTCCGATTCTTGCACCAGCTCCATGGCGTCGTTACGCCACTTACCGACGCTAGGCAACCCCATGGTGGACGGCTTGTCGCGCAGACGCCAGCACATCAACAGCCCCAACACCACACCGATGATGCCCGGAATAATCATGCCGTAGCGCCAGCTGAAGTGCAGCGAGATAAAGCCGACCAGCAGGGGGATCAGTGCGCCACCAAAGTTGTGCGAGGTGTTCCAAATCGCCCACCAGCCGCCGCGCTCGGAGCGGGAGTACCAGCTGGTAAGAATTTTGGAGCATGGCGGCCAGCCCCAGCCCTGGAAGAAGGCGTTGAGGATCCACAGCGTACCCAGCATCAGCAACGAAGAGCTAAGTCCGAAGAAAATATTGAGTATGCCGGTCATGATCAGGCCCAACCCCATAAAATAACGCGGGTTGGAACGATCGCTGATCATGCCTGAGATAAATTTCGAACAGCCGTAGGTGATGTAAAACAGCGTGCCAAGGATGCCGACATCGGACATCGTCAGGCCAAGATCGCTCAGCATCGCCGGCATGATGAAGTTGAAGCTTTTGCGCGTAAAGTAAAACGCGGCATAACCGATGTACATCGTCCACATCAGTTGGATACGCCAGTATTTATAGCTGGCATCGATCTGTTTTTGATCGGTAACCGGCGGCACATCCTGGCGGCTTTTAAGGAAAGACCACATGTGAAACCTCAGAGAATAGGAAAAGTGCCGCTATCATGCTGCGCGCGCGCGTAAATGACGTACGCCGGATTCCCGACGCGGCTAAGAGTATTTCCTAGTTTTGCCCTTCTGCCGTTGAAACTGTGGGTAAGATCACATTCAAACAGGTGCCGCTCCCCGACGTCAGTCGCAGGCTGCCACCCAGTGCGCTGATACGCTCTTGCATACCGCGCAGACCATAGCCCGGCTCATGATTGGTCAAATCGATACCGATGCCGTTATCGCGAATGGTCAGCAAGATTTGCGGTGGTTGCCCTTTACGATGGCGAAGATGTGCATCCAGCTCAATGCGGCTGGCGGCGGCATGGCGGCAGACGTTAGTCACCCCCTCTTGGCAGACCCGATACAGGGTAATTTTCAGCGTTTCATCCAGCAACGCATCCGGTACCTGCCACTGCATCGTACTCACCAACGACGTATCTTGCGGCAACGACTCACGCAGCATTGCCGCGACCGCCGCCGACAGCGGCAGATTATTCAGCGCAGCGGGCCACAATTGCGTCAGTACGTCGTGGACGCCGTCATACACCCGCAGCGCCAACGTATCTATCGCCTCGGCACAACCAATGACCTGCGGCTGCGGCGCCAGACGCTTGATAATACTGGCTTGGGTACGGATCACGGTGATAGTTTGCCCGACTTCGTCGTGTAGCTCCCGCGCAACCTCACGCCGAGTCTGCTCTTCCGCTGTCACCAACGCGCGTGCCAGTTGACGGTTCTCTGCCAAGCGCAAACGGAGTTGTTGATTTAGCTCTCGTTGGCGCTGAATCCCCGCGCCGAGCAGCAAACCGGTGAGACTCTGGGCCAATAGCGACAGCAACAGATCGCGATGCGATTCCGGTTGAGGCGGCTCGTTGGCCACCAGCACCACACCGTTGAGCAGCGTCGCCAGCAGCGCCCCCTGCCAGCCATAGCGATAGGACATAAAAACGATCGGGATGGCCAGACAAAACGGCGCGAATCGGCGCAGTTCGGCGGCGTTCACCTGCTGTTGCAGCCAGATACTGAGTGCAAACAACAGCAAATAGCTGGCCAGATGGCGCAGCCGCAAGGTCACAGGTTTATGGATCAGGCCCGGCTCGAGCGGCACCCAGATCTGCCGCGCCAGATAATGCCACAGCAACAGACAGGTCGGGGCGATAGTGAAACCGCCCGCCAACCCAAGCAACAGCGCACGGGCACCTTCGCCGTTAACCACCTGCCACACCAACGCCTGTAGCAATGCGGCGGCCGCTACCACCGCCCCCTGCATCAGCGGCCATTGCCATTCGCTGTCACTTTGTTGATGCCGCAGCAACCAAGGGGAAGCCACCAGGCTGAGCAGTACCGTCAACACCAGTACCACGACCGAGGCCCACAGCGCTGGCCCGTAACCAAATTGATCCGCCAACAACACCATCAGCAGTAAGTCAGCCAGCAAAATACCCGGCCAGAAGCGGTAAGGGCTTTGCAGCAGAATGCCCATGCGCAGGCCAAACGGGAATAACAACAGCGCCTGCCACGGCGGATCGATTAGCGCCGTGCCGATACCCCACAGGCAAAATGCACTGGTGGCATAGATAAAAAACAGCGCCAGTTGGGTAATCAGGCGCTGCATCACAGGTTTAGCATCCGCTTCGCCAGTTCGACATTATTGTTAATGCCCAACTTGGCAAACAGATTGGCGCGGTGTACGTGTACCGTTTTCGGCGATAATCCCAACGCCGCAGCAATTTCCCGCACCTCTTGTCCCTGCGCCAGCAACAGCGCGATTTCACGTTCGCGACGCGTCAGGGGATCGACCTTGACTCGCGCCAACTGCTGGGCAATTTCAGGCATCAGGTATACGCCCCCACTGGCGACGGTGCGCACCGCGGTGATCAGGTCTTCTGGCTTACAGCGCTTGGACAAAAAACCACAGGCACCGCGTTCCAGGGCCATTTCCACCAGCGCCGGGTTATCATGCATCGACAGCATCACCACGCGAATACCGGAGGGAATATCCGCCAGTAAATCCAGCCCGCTGCCGTCCGGCATCGAAATGTCACAAATGCAGATCTCCGCCTCCAAACCCGGCAAACCGGCACGTGCCTGCGTCGCGCTGCTGAATTCCCCGACCACTTGAATGTCCGCCTCCAGCGACAACAGTTGCACAAAGCCCGATCGCACAATGTCATGATCGTCAATAAACGCCACGCGCAAGGTCATGGAAATCTCCAGTTCGAGGGGGAAAGTGCCCAAGTATACCCTATAGCTTTCAAGTTGCAGCTAGGCGCACAGCTCGTTCATCCCCAGGTATTGTAGGGGCGCCGCATGCTGCGCCCGCATTAATCGGGGCGAATTTATTCGCCTCCTACAGTAACTGGGGTGAACGACAAATCTGTCGGGAATAGATTTGAACGCTGCAACGTGAAAGATGACGGGTATATACCGCAAGCCTGAGCCGGATTAATTGATGAAGGAAAGGTATTAACAGATTTTACCGGGCGCTATGCGCGCCCGGTATTGTAGAGGTTACAGCGGTGTTGCCGGCGTTTTGTCCTGAGGAATATTACACCAGTTATTTTTCGCCACGATGCCGCCGTTTGGCGAGGTGTAACCGAGGCAGCCGAGAATGGTATCGAACAGCTCGACATGGCGATGTGTCTTGCCAACACGCTGTTGAGCCTGCAATTGCTCAAATGCACTGCGATGCTGCGGGTCTTCCAGGAACTTGTCAGACGCCCACACCATCATTGGCACGCGGAACTGCTCCGGTGGGGCCATTTCACGCGGCGTGCCATGCAGGTGCGAGTTCTCGCCAATCGATTCACCGTGATCGGACGAATAGAACACAATCGCCTTCTTCTCCCGCACCTGATCAATCACGTTAGCGATAAAGCTGTCGGTATACAGCACCGAGTTATCGAAGGCGTTAATCAATTGATCCTTGGAACAGAAGTCATCGACGCCGATACACTCAGGCTGATAGCGCGCATAGCTACGTGGATAACGTTGGGAATAGAGATAATGTGAGCCTTTGGTGTGCAGGATCACCATGTGTTTGCCCTTTGGATAGCGGGCCAGCGACTCCTTCATTTCATCCACCAGCAACATATCGTCAACCGATTTACCGTCGTTACGTTTCTCGGAGGCAATCATCTCGCGGAACGAATAGTTGTTAACTTCGGTATTGTTGTAGAACCAAACCTCGCTCTGCATGGCGAACAGTTCTGAAGTGAAACCCAGCTCCTTCAGTACCGCAAACACGTTTTGTTCTTTCAGGGTACGTTGCGGATTATCGGCCGCCCCACCTTCCCGCACGAACATACAGCGCAGAGAAAGCTTGGTGGCGGTATCACAGGACTCACCGCGGAACGCCGCCAGATTTTTCTCTTTGGACAACCGTGGGGTGGTGTCACGATCGTAACCAAGAATACCCATGTGATCCCAACGCGTGGTTTCGCCAATGATAAACACGACATAGGTGTCATCAATATCGGCTGGCGGCACATAGGTAAAATTTTTGGCCGGGTCGAACAGCGTCGCCTGATCCTGGCTCTCGTCGTAACGGGTATAGGCAAACAGCCCCAGCGCCGACAGCCAGTTGGATGGCAAATAGGAATGCGCCACGACGCCGCCGTAACTTGGCAGGTCTACATTGGTGATTTTTTCCTGAGCACTTTGTTCGTCGTCCAGCATACGCAGCGGTAGCCACACGAGTGCCACCACGGCCACCAGCACCACCAAGGGCTTCACTCGGTGCCCAGGCGTTTTTAGCTGTTCAATCAGCGTGTAACGCAGATTGTTTTTCCAAATACACAGCAGCGGCAATGCACTGAGCACCACCATCCACAACACAAAGTGCATCCCTACCACTTCTTTAGACAGATCGATATCCGTGGTCATCACCGAAACGACAATGCCGTAACCAATCACCACGTTAAAAAACGTCATGTAATAACTGGCCGCAACGGAGATCAGAACCAACAACGAAGCGGTGATGCGGTAGAACAGCCGGCCGCCAAGCGACACCAGCCGCATAATAAAGAAGGTGAATAGAACGATGGCGATAACCTCAGTTACCGCGGAAATAACCTTAATCCCCTGAATGCCGTGTGAAAACGAATCAAAGCGACGATAAAAAACGGAAAGGTTTAAAAATATGCCGATATAGATCGCTAACAATAACGATAAATTCTGCTGTGATAGCGATTTAACTTTGTTCATTTAACGCGGTGGCTCCGGGGACTGTAACAGTTCTGAATCAATCAGACATTGAATGTGGCCTCAGGTTCAGCCGCTCGGCAATAAGCGCTATTTTGGGGGTAATAATCAAGCGAATTCTCAAATGGCAGGCATTTTTTGCTGCTTTTTGTGAGACGAAACCGGCGTGGGCAAAACAAAAAATGGAGAGATTAAACCCTCCATTTTTTAATGGTATCGGTAAGAGAATTATTTAATGTTCAGCGTGACATCAATATTGCCGCGGGTAGCGTTGGAATAGGGGCAAACGACATGGGCTTTTTTCACCAGGTCTTCCGCCACACTGCGCTCGATACCCGGCAGAGTAATATCCAGTTGTACTTCGATACCGAACCCATTGGGGATTTCACCAATGCCAACGGTGCCGTCAATTTTGGCATCGGCCGGGATTTTGACTTTTTCTTTCGCCGCGACAAACTTCAGCGCGCCCAGGAAGCAAGCCGAATAGCCGGCGGCAAACAGCTGTTCCGGGTTGGTGACGTCACCGCCTGCACCGCCCATTTCCTTCGGCACGCCCAGTTTGACATCCAACACGCCGTCGGATGAGGTCGCACGGCCATCGCGGCCACCGGTTGCTGTGGCATGAGCGCGGTAAACAACTTTTTCAATCGACATAAATCATTCCTTCTTTTGGGTTGGAGGCATGACATCGGATCCCATTGTCTGAATCCGGTCACAGGTATATCTTTTGCGATTAAATCGCACACTATTTATATTGACCACGTATTCTCAGTGTAGCGCAGGATCGTCGATCCTGCGTCTGGCACCGGTCGTCAAATCTGATCGATCAACTTGCCACGCAGCTTTTCCAGCTGCTGCTTGATATTCACGATTTCATCGAGGCTGCAATCGGTGGCACACATCACCGCTTCCGGCACCGCCTGCGCTTTCTCACGCAGCGCGCGCCCGGCATCAGTTAACGCGATAATCACCTGCCGCTCGTCGGCAGTGGCACGGTAACGCACCAACAACCCTGCGCTCTCGAGCCGTTTCAGCAATGGCGTTAACGTTGCCGAATCGAGAAACAGCCGCTCGCCAATGTCCGTGACTCTGACTTCGTCCCGTTCCCACAGCACCAGCATCACCAAATATTGCGGATAGGTGAGCTCAAGCTGGCTCAGCAATTTGCGATACACCTTGTGCAGCGCCAGGTTGGCGGAGTACAGGGCAAAACACAGCTGCTGATCGAGCAGCAGCAGGTTTTTCGCAAGGGGTTGTTCGGCGTCTTTGATTTTCATATTGTGAATATAGGTAGCGCACGATGTAATCGCAAGCTATTTTTAAACCCTGTGCTACGTTTTTAAAACAGAGGATGTCACAGCAGAGTGCTGTGTGGAGGGAATGGACATGACGAACACATTGGCAGAGCGTGCACGCCGTTACGCCACTAAAGCGCATGCGGCGATTGATCAGCGTCGAAAATATACTAATGACGCTTATATTGTTCACCCGCAGGCAGTGATGGAAATTGTCAGTAGCGTGCCGCACAGTGAAGAAATGCTGGCCGCGGCCTGGCTGCACGACACGGTAGAAGATACACCCACAACGCTCAGCGATATCGAAAGCCATTTTGGGCCGCAGGTCGCCGCCCTGGTTGCGATGCTGACCAACGTCAGCAGCACCGGCGGCGGTAACCGCTTCGAACGCAAAAATCGCGATCGACGCCACAGCGCCACGGCTTCTCCAGAGGCCAAAACCATCAAACTGGCAGATATGATCGACAACACCCGCTCACTGCTTGAATACGATAGCCATTTTGCACGGACTTACCTGATCGAAAAACAGCGGTTGCTGGACGTGCTGACCGAAGGCGATCCGACGCTGTGGAAGCAAGCACACCACATTGTCGAACAGGGGCTGCAAAAGCTGCAATTACCGCCGCATAACGTCCCGGCGAGCTGGTTCGAACATACGCGCCAGCGCTACCGGGAAAGTGACGCGGCGTAACCGTCAAAAAGTCACCACCGTTTTAAGCGCCGTCACCCAGGCATCTTGCGTTTCGTTGACGCCCGCCGGATGGTGCCAATATTGCACCCCCGGTTGTAACTGCAGCCACGGAGTGACGTTGAAGCGGTAATAGAGTTCCGCCGTCACTGAGTGCCCCGGTACCGGGTGATAGTTGGGATCGTTATAGTCGGTAGCCTTGTTGATCTGATTCAAATAGCGCTGGTTATCCTGATAATGGCTGCTCAGCTTGACCATCGATACGCCCAAGCCCAGCCAATCATCCGGGCGCGCATCAAACAGCCCGCGATAACGAATGCCGGTCGAAGTGGAGTAATGCATATAGTTGGAGCGCTGATCCGCCAGCCCCAGGCTGTAGAACAGGCTAAGACCGCGATTAGCGTCATCCGGGTGGCGCGTTACCTGCTGGTTAAAGCCGGTGTACAGGAACCAGGTGCGATCATGGCTGCGATAGCCGTTCGGATCGCTCGCCCCTGGGCCACCAGAGGCTCCCTCATACAAATCCTGCTGGCTGGCATTGGTAAATAACACGCCAATATTGTAGACCCCCGGCAACTGATTGACCGCGTTGGTTTTCAATTCCAGTTCCATCGGCAACAACACGCCCTTGCTGCCCTTGGTCGACCAACTCCAGGCATGGCTGCGGCTTGGGGCACTCGGGTTTTGCTCCAGCACACCGGTTTTAAAGGTCAGCCCATCGGTCAGTTTATATTGCAAGGTGGTGCCCCAGTAGTGGACGTTCCAGTTATACCAAGTCAATGAGTTGGCCGATTTGCCGCCGCACAGGGTCAACGTTTGGAAATCGCAGGGAATGATCTGATCGAAATCCTGCACCTTGTTCATCATGCCGATGCGCCATTGCAGCCGGCGATCGAGAAAACTGCGGCTAAAGGTCAGCCAACCCAACCGGGTGATCGACTGGCCGCCATAGCTTTCCTGCGACAGATCGGTCGGGTTGACGCGGGGATCCTGCAGGCGATCGCGTGTCAGGTTGTTATCATGGTTGCGGTTAACGATATTGCCTTCAATTACCGCATCCGGAATACCCGTCAGCGCCTGCAGATCCTGACTGAAGGTCAGCGAGAACTGATCGATATAAGAAGCCTGCTTGTCGTGGTTATATCCACCGCCAGCGTTATAAGAAAGCTGGCTGAGGTAACCCAGATTATAGTGAAAACCATGATCTTCCAGGATCGGCCTGATCCCTAACATATCCCCCAACAGCCCTGCCTGCGGCGGTTCGAAGCCAAGTGCGACACCTTGCCATTTGGCGGTGGGTGCCTCCACGTCTTTGGCTGCCTGCAAGGTTTCGGCCTGTGCGCCGGCGCAGGCCAGCAATAACCCGGCGAGGGTAACAAAGTGAGGTAATGGGTATTTCATTATTATATTTCTCCAACATATTGATACCCGACGGATTTCGAATTGCAGTAAGGCGGCAAGCGTGGGAGTCCCCTGGAGCTTACTGAAGTAAGTGACAGGGGTGAGCACGCGTCGCCAACAATGCGGCGGTTTGAAATACGGGGGTAGCTGCGGGCAACAGCATTCCCTGGGGGTAATTCCCCAAACATTGGCAGCAGTAGATAAAGGTAATAACCCGGTGGTTGCCACCGGGGGATGGATAAAACTTAGGCTTTGTCTTTCAGGCTGTTACCGTTGCTTTGGATCACGTCACGATACCAGTAGAAACTCTTTTTGCGGCGGCGTTCCAGGCTGCCGTTACCGGCATCGTCGCGGTCGACATAAATAAAGCCGTAGCGCTTGGACATCTCGGCTTTCGAGGCACTGACCAGATCGATCGGCCCCCAACTGGTGTAGCCCATCACTTCTACGCCGTCGTCGATCGCTTCCGCCACCTGTACCAGATGGTCGTTAAGATAATTGATACGGTAGTCATCGTTGATGCTGCCATCAGCTTCAATGCGGTCCTTCGCCCCCAGTCCGTTTTCCACGATAAACAGCGGTTTTTGGTAGCGGTCATACAACACATTCAGCAAATAGCGCAGACCAACGGGATCGATCTGCCAACCCCATTCTGAACTGGCTAAGTGCGGATTCGGCACCATATTGAGAATGTTGGCGCGGGCGGCGTTGTTTTGCTGTTCGTCGGTAGTGACGCAGCCGCTCATGTAATAGCTGAAGGAGATAAAGTCGATGGTTTCGCGCAGCGCCTGGCGGTCTTCGGCGGTGATCTCGACCTGAATGCCGTTTTCGCGGAAATAACGCCGCATATAGGCCGGATAATCGCCGCGTGCCTGTACGTCGCCAAAGAACAACCAGTCACGGTTTTGGCGCTGGGTTTCCAGCACATCCTCCGGTCTGCAGCTCAGAGGATAGACAATGCCGCCCAGCAACATATTGCCAATTTGGCCGCCCGGCACAAGGTCATGGCAGGCTTTTACCGCTTTTGCGCTGGCCACTAACTGGTGGTGGATCGCCTGATAAATCTCGCTCTTGCTGCTGTCTTCCTTCAGCCCGACACCGGTAAAGGGCGCGTGCAACGACATATTGATCTCGTTAAAGGTCAGCCAATGCTTCACCTTATGCTTATAGCGTTCGAACACAGTGCGCGCGTAGTGCTCAAAAAATCCGATGGTCTTGCGGTTACCCCACCCGCCGTAGTTCTTCACCAAGCCATACGGCATTTCGTAGTGTGACAGGGTGATCAATGGCTGAATGCCGTACTTTGCCATTTCATCGAACAGCCGGTCATAGAACGCCAAGCCGGCTTCATTCGGGACATCCTCATCGCCCTGCGGGAAAATACGCGTCCAGGCGATAGAGGTGCGCAGGCACTTAAAGCCCATTTCAGCGAACAGCGCGATATCCTGGGGATAACGATGATAAAAATCGATCGCCACGTCCTTGATACCGCTGTCGCCCTCGACCCGCGGTGTTATCGCGCCGAAGATGCCGTGCGGCTGCAAATCAGAGGTCGACAGCCCTTTGCCGTCGGTCTGATAGGCTCCTTCCACCTGATTGGCCGCGACCGCACCGCCCCACAGAAAATGGTCTGGGAATTTGCTGCTCATCGTTTTCTCCTCGGTTAACGTAATAAAGTCAGCAGTGGCGCCTGTTCCTGCACCCTGCTCTCGCCGCTGGCCAAGACCTCGACGTAGTCATCGCTGTTGCTGATGATGATCGGTGTCGTCGTGTCGAAGCCGGCGGCATGGATCGCCGCCTGGTCAAACTCAATCAGTAGATCGCCTGGCTGCACCCGGTCCCCCTCTTGCACATGGGCGCTGAAATGCAGACCGTCGAGCTTGACCGTATCTATGCCGACGTGGATTAAAATCTCCGCGCCATCGTCCGACTCAATGCCGATGGCGTGCCGGGTTTTAAACAATGAGGCCACACGCCCGGCGACCGGCGACACCACCCGGCCTTGCTGCGGGGCAATCGCTACCCCCTTGCCCAACAGACCGCTGGCAAAAGTGGCATCATTGACCTGTTCCAGCGGCATCACGTCACCGGCAATCGGGCTAACAACGCACTCTTTGCGGTTAAGGGGGGCGGGAGGTGTCGGTTCCTCGTGAGTTTCGGCAGGTGCAACACCGAATAGATAGCTGGCCACCGCCGCGAAACAAAACGACAGTAAACTACCGACGATTGCGCCCCATACCGTGGCGTCAAAGCCACCGGAAGGAATAATCTGCGCAAAGGTGAAGATGTTCACCAGGCCAAAGGAGTAGGTAGCGGTATGGAAATAACCGATCACCGCCCCACCAAGCGCACCGCCAATACAACCAAAGATAAACGGCCGTTTGTTCGGCAAGGTCACGCCATACACCGCCGGCTCGGTGATACCAAAGATCCCGGCGCCAATCGCGGAACCTGCCAACGCCCGCAATTTGGCATCACGGGTACGCAACATCACACCCAGCGTCGCCCCTACTTGCCCCATCACGGCCGGCAACAGCAGCGGTACCATGGTGTCGCGGCCAAATACGCTCAGGTTGTTGATCATCAACGGCACCAGCCCCCAATGCAGACCGAAGATCACGCACACCTGCCACATCGCTCCCATAAAGGCGCCTGCAATGATGGGATTGAACGCGTAGATACCCTGATAACCGTTGGCCAACAGGTGGCTAAGCCAGGTTGCCGCGGGGCCAATCAGCAGGAATGTCAGCGGAACGGTAATCACCAGGCACAACAAGGGCGTGACAAAATTGCGCAACGCACTGTGGATCACCCGGTTAAATAGTGGCTCCAACCGGCATGAAACCCAGGCGGCGAAAATAATCGGAATCACCGACGAGCTGTAGTTGATAAAGGTCAGCGGAATGCCGAAGAAATATTCACGCACCGCGTCAGGCTGCTGTGCGGCATTGAATGCCGCCATCATCAGCGGATGGGTCAATGCACCGCCGATTGCCATGGTAATAAAGGGATTACCGCCGAACTTTTTACCGGCGGTATAACCCAGCATAATCGGCAGGAAATAGAACAGGGCATCGCTGGCGGCAAACAACATTTTATAGGTACCGCTGCTCTCCAGCAGCCAGCCACAAGCCAGGCTCAACGCCAGGAAACCTTTCAGGATCCCCGAAGCCGCCATCACCCCCAACAGCGGTGTAAAAATGCCGGACACCACGTCAATGAATCGGCTGAACAGGTTTTCCTTTTTTCCGTCATCATCCGCCGACACGCCATCACCCAAGCTACCGACCTGATTGACTGCGTTATAAACTTCCGCAACGTGATTACCCACAACCACCTGAAACTGCCCGCCACTTTCCACCACCATGATCACACCGGGATTTTTTTTCAGCGCAGCGGCATCGGCACGCTGGTTGTCGCGCAGTTTGAACCGCAGGCGGGTAGCACAGTGCACCAAACTTCTCACGTTGTCGCGGCCACCGACGCCGGCCAAAATCTCACGGGCTAATGTTTCATATTTCATCGCGTTACCCTTAAAATCCACGTTCTGCCGACCTCCGTAGCGCGATGGCCCATCGCCGTTACGGAATTCAGCGCAAAAAAAAACCTAAACCTCATGGCCTCTGCACCCAGACGGGAACAGAAACGCGAGGTTTAGGTTTTGCCTGCCGAAGCAGTGACAACCCTAAATCGGTTGAGCTAAGACGTTAACACTCCCTATTTTGCTGGAGCAAGACCCTACGGCGCCAAATTATTGAACTGTGACCCAGCAGACAAAACCACGTCAGTGGGCGAAATAGTGCATACCGCCGTCTACCGGGATAACCGCACCCGTGATATATCGCGCGAGCGGGGAACACAGAAACGCCGCCAGATTGGCCACATCTTCCGGCTCGCCAAAGTAACCGATCGGGATGTTCTGAGCGATAAACGCCAGGCGTGCCGCCTCGGTCGGGTGCAGCTTTTCACGTACCTGTTCGCTGTTAATCCGCCCGGGTTGCAGCGTATTGACGGTAATGCCTTGTGCCGCTACTTCCCCCGCTAACCCTTTGGCCCACAAATGTATTGCCCCCTTGGCAGCCGTCGCAGCATTCAGACTGCGTGGTTCCATCGAGCCGCTGATGTTGATGACCCGCCCCCATCCCTGCGCCTGCATGCCGGGCAACAGTGCGTGAGTCACCCGACGCGCCGGCGTGAAGTTCAGGGCAAACGCCTCTTCCCAACCCGCATCGCCTTCACTCAATGCGGTCGGGCGGGCACCGCCAACGGCATTAATCACAATATCAATGGTTCCAAACCGGCCCATAGCTTGCGCAAGCATGCTGTCGAGCGCTCCCGCATCGGTAATATCCGCCGCAATCACCCAGGGCCGTACGCCACCCGCTTGTTCTACCTCATCAGCCAGAGCCAGTAAGCGATCTTCACGGCGGGCGGTCGCCACCACGGATACCCCCTGCGCAGCCAGCACCCGGACCATACCCGCACCGATCCCCTCACTCGCACCGGTCACCAGCGCGACACGCCCCTTCAGCCGCAAATACATAAGATTACCTTATTTAATAATTCAATCTGGTTACAACGATAATGCCATTGAATCACACCCTACTCTGTGTGAATATTCCATAAATTTGCAACGATACTGTGCAGGAATTCACTGATGTTCGACTGGCAGGATTTAAAACACTTTGTGGTGTTGGCACGCACCGGCTCATTGTCGGCAGCGGCGCGGGAGTTGGGCTGCGATCACGCTACCGTTGGCCGGAGAGTGGCGGCACTGGAGAAATCGCTTGGGCTACGGCTGATTCACCGCCTGCCGCGCAGCACGCCGTTGACTGAGGACGGAAAAATGATTGCCGGGCTGGCAGCCGACGTTGAAAATCAAAGCCATGCCATTGTGCGTCATGCACGCAGCGCCGGGGACACACCGCAAACCCAGGTGCGCATCAGTGCCCCGCCGTCGGTCGCCGCCCGGGTTATCGCTCCGCATATTGCGCAATTTCATCAGGCTTTTCCGCATATTACGTTGGTGCTCTCTGGCGAGTCGGCGATCGCCGAACTGGATCGCGGCGACGCCGAAGTGGCAGTGCGCATGGTGCGGCCACAGCAGCCGGATCTGTTGATAAAACGCATCGGCATCATGCGCTACGCGCTGTACGCCACGCGGCAGCACGCCGCCTTACCAGAGGCCGCCCGGGCCTTTATCGCCTACGACCATCACTACCAACACCAGCCCCATCAACAATGGCTGCAGCAGCTGTTGCAGGGTCGCCCGGTGGTCTTTGAGGCCAGCGATCTTTTCTCTCTGCAAGAAGCAGCACGTTCGGGGCTAGGGGCCGTAGTATTGCCGACGTTTGTTGCCGATAGCGACCCAGAACTCGTGACACTGCCCACGTCAATCGCCGCGCCAACACGCGAGCTATGGCTGGTCACTTATCCCGATCTGGCGCGCTCCCCAGCCATTCGCGCAGTGATGACGTTCCTGACTGAAATCATCGAAAAAAAATGTCCGCCCACGCCATAAAGCATCAGCACTGCTAATTGAATGCTGGACAAAACTCACGCAGGGGATTATTACTGATCGCGGCATAATGGACTTTAGGACTGGCTGAGATCATGACTTTACGTACAGAGTTTGGACGAATTTTGATTACCGGCGCAGGTGGCCGGGTCGCGACGGCATTCCGTCAATCGGTAGGAAATCGCTATCAGCTGCGGCTGGCGGAAAAAGAGCTCGGTCTGCTGACCGATCTGCAACCGGGCGATGAGGTGATCAGTTTCGACATTGCCGATATCGCAGCCTGCCGTGAGGCCTGCGCCAATATCGATACGGTGCTGCACCTGGCGGCCGATCCCTCGCCCGATGCGGACTTTTGTCACTCGCTGATGGATAACAATATCCTCGGCACCTTCAATATTTTTCGGGCAGCCAAAGACGCAGGCTGCAAACGCGTGGTCTTCGCCAGCAGTGCGCAAGCGGTGGAAGGTTACGCACTGGATTACCAAATTCGGCCACAAGATGCCCCCAAACCGAAAAACCTCTACGGGGTAAGCAAAGCATTCGGCGAAGGTATCGCCGCCTATTTTGCCCATCAAGAGGGGCTGTCTGCCTTGTCGGTACGCATCGCCAATTTCACCACGCTAGAGTATGGCGAACAGCTCAGTGCTCGTGATATGAGCGCTTTCCTGAGCCACCGCGACGCGGCCGATCTGCTGGAACGTTGCCTGCGTATCGAAGGCGTACACCATGCCGTGGTGCACGGCGTTTCCAACAACCGCTATAAGCGGCTGTCGCTGGAGGAAACCAGCCGCTTGCTCGGCTACTACCCGCAGGATGATGCGTTCAGCATTCTCGGTTTTGCCTAAAGCTTGTTATCAATCCGCTGGAGCACGTAAGGGAAAAATGGGTTGGAGGCAATGCGCATCAGCGAGTCGAGATCGACCACCAACACTGACCGTTCGCCGCGCGCGGCGATAGTGCCAAGGCTGATGCCGAACTCATCGCGCTGCTCGGGGAACCGGCCATACAGTGAATCACTCACCGGGAAGGGCAACGCCACGTGCGACAGCGAATAAATATCCGTCGGGTAGGTCATACCTAGCGGTAAATCGCTTTCGGTGGTCGCTCCAGCCGGTGTAACACGGGCGATCGCCTCACTGCTTTCTGGTGAGGCATTAGCGATCACCGTGGTCTGGTAACGACGTGGCGGTGGTGGCAGCAGTTGACTGACCGCCGCCGCCGCATTTGGCCGCAGCAGTGGTCCAAAGTTTACCGTACGATTAACGTCAAATAGCACCAGTTCGCTGCCGTTAGCCGGTAGTTCGTTATATAACGCCCGGATCACCGCCCGGGTGCTCACGGTGGAGTCCATCACGGACTGGAAGGTCAGCACAGGGGCTAATTTCTCCAGTTTTCCGTCACGTGCCGCCAGGGCAATTTGCTGTTGCAGCCCGTTACTGAGCAGATAAGACTGGCGTGCACCATTGACTGGGAATGAATTGTATTTAAAGGGATTAAACTCCGGCAGCACACCGAGCCACGCCGCTTTGGCAAAGGCAGGGAACACGGCAGGCCAGCCGGCAATGCCAGCGAAACGAGCAAAACTGGTGACGCCGATCATCGGTGAAATCAACACCAACCGCTGCGGTGCCGCCAACTGCGGATCATCCAGTGCATCCAACGCATACTTCATCGCCAGCGCCCCGCCGTTGGAAAAGCCTACGATATGCAACGGTTTATCACCACCGGCCTTACTCCGCGCCTCACGCACGGCCAATCGCGTCGCCGCCAACCAGTCGCGCCATTCAATATTGGTCAATGCGCCCGGCACCGTGCCGTGTGCCGGCAGACGAATACCGACCGCCACATAACCGTGTTGCCGATAGTTCTCAGCAATGTGCCGCAGGCTGTAAGGGGAATCGGTCAAGCCGTGCAGCAACACCACAGCGCCACGTGGCTCGCCTTGCGGCATCAGTTCGTAAGAACGGTTCCAGTCCCGGACAAAGTGCTCTGGATACACCGGGCTGCCGTCAAAATAGCGGTTAAGGGGGATACGTTCGCTAGCAGAGAGTTTGTCCGTGACGTTAGCCTTCACGTCATCAAATACCCGGCTTTCGGCAGCCAGATAACCCTGCCAATTGGTCTTATCCATCTCGGCGGCAGACAGCTCATGCGGCACAAAAGTATGCCACGGCTCCAGCGCCGGACCGCTTTGGGTGTCGTAAATACGTACCGCAAACAGTGTGAGTAACACGGTAACAACCACGATTGTCAGCCGTTTAGTCCATTTGATTATCGCCCTGGAAGGCATACCCACTCCTGAATTCACGGTTATCCTGCAGCGATTATAGGTGCTAAATGTCATCAGCGGCAGCAGCCGCTCGCACTTTCCAAAACCGGTTGGAACCAGCAGGCTGGGCGAATAACACTATTCACAGCAAGCCACTATCCGTAGTAAGTGTGTTTTTCCTTGGTCCAGTTGGTTTTGGCACCATTCCACCATTGCAAATGTACGTGATGAAGAAAGCTGTCGGCGCGCCAATGCTGGCCCCTGCGGCCAATATCTCAGCGTTCAATCTGGGTGCCTCTGGCGGTGTTTGGCTTGGGGGGATCGCTATTAATGCTGGTTATGGTTTTACTTCACCCAACTGGGTGGGTGAAGTAAAACCATAACCAGCCTTGGTCTGCTAATCGCTGTCTATGCGTTACGGCGAAAACAAGATCTGCCGTCGGAAAATCACGGCTGAATCCCTGGATAAAGGGGGGCCATGAGCGCCCCCTCTTTCGACACATAGTTGATGTTAGTGACTTAATTACGGTTTTTCGGAGATTTTGCGCAGGTATTCGTTATTTTTAAACGCAATGATGATCATTTCGAAGCAAACGCGAGTGAACACGCCGCCGATAATGATAGCAAACAGACCACGGAAGAACTCACCGTAGAACATAGAACCGATCCCGCCGAGAAGAATGCCCAGCAGGCAAAGCCAGTAAACGCCGGTGATGATTTTCGGTGTCAGCATCGCGTCAAAAAAGAAAATGTTTTTCATTGTAAATCCTTCCTTAGGCCAGTATTTAATTATCCCAGAGGCGCCGCATCGGTGCGACACTCACTTTTTTGTCACACCGGTTATGATAACGAGTAACGCGACGAAAAGCGCACTGAAATCAACAAGCCATTACATAAGGGTTGAGGATGCTTAACAAAACGGGCAAGAAAATACTCGGCGGTTTGGCGGCGTTGTTGCTGTTCAGCCAAAGCGCACTGGCACAGGAAACGCTGATCTTCGTACGCCACGGTGAAAAACCCGCCGACAACAGCGGCCAGTTAACCTGCAAAGGGCTGAACCGCGCGCTGGCGCTGCCAGACGTGCTACTGAACCGTTATGGCAAGCCGGACTTTATCTTTGCCGCCGGGCCGAAAGAGAATAAAACCGGCAGTTCGCTGCGGGCGCTGTCGACCATTATGCCCACCGCCGTACGCGTGGGGTTACCGATCGGCCTTCAGTTCCACGCCAATGATATCGCCGGGTTGCAGCAAGAGCTGCTCAGCGATAAATACCAGAACTCGCGTATCTTCATCGCTTGGGAGCATAAGAATCTCGATAAGGCGGTGAAGAACATCGTTGCCGCACGCGGTGGCGACGCCAGTCTAGTGCCCGAATGGCCAGGCAGCGACTTCGACAGCATCTTTGTGGTTACGCTGGATCAGGGCAAGGTTTCATTCAGGCAGGAAAGTGAGGGTTTGACCCAGTTGTCAGAGAATTGCCCTTTTGCGGGATAAAGGTTTGGTAGGATCGCATTGGCCGGAACCGACAGACTTTACCTATTGCCTGGCCGACATCGTTAGCGGCGTAATAAGCTCAAGTTCAACACCCCGCCGGATGGCTTGGCGGGCATTGCTGACACCCAACTTATTCACAATATTACCCATATGAAATTTCACCGTACTCACGGAAATCCCTGCAATGGCGGCTATCTCCCCATAGGTTTTTCCCATGCTGGCCCAGTACAGCATCTCATTTTCTCGTGGAGTAAAAATGGGTTTCCGTGCCTCAATATCACGCTTCTGTATACCGGAAATGGCCGATCCAGCTAGACGATACATCTGTTCATTAATATCGATCAGTAGCATCTGTATGGCCCCAGGATCGGACGAAAGCTGCTTTTCCAGTTCCCCGCTTCCATTGCTGGCAAGGATGATGGACAACAACGCCAAATTGCTCAGAGGGTCATGCAATACAAAGGTGAAACCATTAACAATGTTGTACCGTTTGGAGAGAGAAAAGATCTTATCTGTCATCAGGGTTACATTCTCGTCCCATACAAAAGGCGAGGTGCGTTTGAACGCGGCCAGTATCACTGGGTCAGTCAATTGGAAATTGTTGGTACGATAGAGGTCCACCCACTCGCCGGGATAGCTTGAAATAATAAGAGTATCTGATGGGTTATTCTTTCTGACAACCGTGTAAGCGTATTTCGGGCTTCCGAACGGAGACAGCTTCCTGTCAATATGATCCTGGAGAGTTTCCGTTATTGTTCGATGTTCATTGAAAGTGGTAAACATACAGGCTCCAGGCGGTTTGGCTCTTCCTTTTGGTGAGAAGAACCATACCTAAGTACAGGCACCAACTATACTTAAGTTCAGGTTATAAATCGGGAACCAGGGTTTATAATAAGCCGTATTAGCTCAGAGTAAAAAAACAGACCTGTACGATCATCAACAACGCTAGGGAAAGCCTTCCGGTCAGAAAGAATTATATAAAAAACTATTACTGACCGGGATTTTTACTTTAACACTGCTAATTTACCCTTTCAAACTCACCTTCGCTGAATCCATAGCCGCCTAACGCCATTGCCTCAACCAAGGATTCTGATGCTGAATCCTATTAAACCCATTGAAATTCCCCGTTACCTATCTGTCAGCCGCGTAACTGTAACCATTCACGGTAGCGACGGGTAATACGCGAGGTTCGCCACTGATCCACGATCAATGTGAACAACGGCGAATAGCGTACATTCTTAGAGCGGGCACGCCCCAAGGCGCGGAGACGCCGCTTGATCAATGCCATACGGGCAAGCGCCGCCATCATTTGATTCTTCCATGTTACCGGGGTTGGTAATGCATGCGGTTCATGGCCGGCTTTCCATTGCAGCGGCAGATCCGGCACCTCCGCCATGGCCGTCGCGATACCCACAACAGCGACGCCGCTATCCAATACCTGTTGAGCCACAGACTTACGCGCAATACCGCCCGTCGTCATCACCGGCATGCTGGCGACGGCGGCAAGTTCGCGGGCAAACTCCAGAAAATAAGCCTCACGTGCTAGCCGACGGCCGTCTGCGGTCTGGCCTTGCATCGCTGGGCTTTCGTAACTGCCGCCAGACAACTCGATCAGATCGACCGGCAGTTTATTCAGCAGCATAATTACCTGTTTCGCATCATCTTCAGAGAATCCACCGCGCTGGAAATCGGCAGAGTTCAACTTAACCGCGACGCAGAAATGGGGAGACACGCGCTCACGTACTCGCTGTACAATCTCCACCAGTAAACGAGCACGGTTATTGAGATTACCCCCCCACTGATCGGTACGCTGGTTAGTGAGCGGTGACAAAAATTGAGAAATCAAATAACCATGCGCCGCGTGGATCTCCACCCCGGTAAAACCTGCCTGCTCGGCGGCATAGGCGGTGGCTGCAAATCGTTCGATCACCTCGTCGATTTGCTTCAAGCTCATGGCAATGGGTTGCGCAAACAGCTTACTGTGCTTCCCCAGCGCCAGCGGAATCGCGGAGGGTGCCCAAGCGTTGCCACCCATGCTGGCCATCACCTGGCGACCCGGGTGATTGATTTGCATCCAAACCTGAGCCCCGTTTTGGCGTGCGACTTTTGCCCACGCCCTGAACGGTTCCAACGGCGTATTTTCCTCAAGCACCACCCCCCCAGGGCCGGTCATGGCTCGGCCATCAATCATCACGTTGCCGGTAATGATCAAACCGGCACCGCCATCAGCCCAGGATTGATACAAGCGCTGCAGCGTGAGGCCAGGCAGTTGACCTGACTCAGCCATATTCTCTTCCATCGCGGCCTTGGCCAAGCGATTCGGCAAAATACTGCCATTGGGCAGGGTAAGTGGGGTGAACATGATGCTGACTCCTCAATCGACAATAGAATAGTTATACTAAGTTTAAAGTTAACTTTAAGGTCAATAGGGCATGAAGATAGGCGAACTGGCGGAACGTTCCGGGCTAGCCGCATCGGCGATACGTTACTACGAACAGCATGGGTTACTGCCCAAGACGGTGCGCGGTGCCAATGGATATCGCGTCTATGAAGAAGGTGCTCTGGAGCGCTTGCATATGATTCAGATTGGACAAAATCTGGGTTTCACGCTGGGAGCTATCCGCAAGGTGCTTGCCCTGCAAGGCACGGCATACCAGGATGGGTTGATGCAAGGCATGGATCTACGCTTGGTTGAGATTGACCAACTGATGGAAACCCTGAGTCAACAACGTGAGGCGTTGCTGGATGCCCGACAGAAACTGCTCGAATTAGGGCTGACGGGGATTTGCCAGAACACACCCGAACCAATATTGCCCCCCAAAAGAAGAAGATAAAATCCAAACGATCCTTCTCGTTTTCCTTCCAGCGGGGCTTCGACGCAGCCTGACTGCGCCAGGCGGCTGATTATAGCTTTGGCGGAGATCACAGAAGAACTCGATTGGCGGAAGATCACAGGAGTCGAACCTGCCCAGGACCGCTGGCGGCCCCAACCGGATTTGAAGTCCGGCCGCCCCACCGGGGACGATGATCTTCCTTCGGGAATCGGAAGCAAGGGGCTGATTATAGCGCAGTTTACCCTTGGCGCTAAGAGGGAAATGGCGGTAGCCTCCGGCAATGCACCGGAGGCATACAGGGTTAAGGCTTCAACAGTTCCTTCACGTCCAGTAAGATAAATTCGTTGTCATCCGCCACGTTTGGCTGGCGGCTGGAGGAGAACGGGAAGTTATTATCGTTACCGACGATGATATGACTGCCGTCCACCACATCCACGTTTTCAATGGTGAAGAACGGGAAGGTCAGTACGCCGTCGTTCAGCGGCTTGCGCGCCAGCTTGTTCGGGTCCTGAATGTTCAGCAGATCGATATACGCCAGTTTTTCTACCGGTTTGCCGACGTTGGCATCCGAGAAAGCGATTTTATACACCCGTTTGAACTTCGCTACCTGGCTGAAGCAATTGTCGGTCGGCGCACCCGCAACGCAGGCTTTGTCCGGCGTGCCTTCGCCGTTGTCGCGCTCGATCACCAGCCCGTGGGTGGCGTCGATCATATTGAAATCACCGATGGCGTTTTGGTTGTCTTCCAACACGTATTGCCAGCTGCGGCCGGTCCAGGCCTGCTGTTTCACGTCGAACTCCAGCACCCGCAGGTAACGTTTGCCGTCGAGGTTTTCAAACTTCTCGCCATCCCACAGCGCGCCCTCAAGCAAGGGGTACAGCTTGCTGCCGTCCGGCGACGCCGCCATGCCTTCAAAGCCTTTAGAACGCGCCACCTGGAAGTTCTGTTTGCCGTCCGGCGCCCCCGGCAGCGTCAGCGTCGGGTTATCTGGCGATTTGACGACTTTGCCGTCCACCCTGGTGTCAAACACCGCCAGCACCTTGCCGTTCAGGTCGGCCTTGATCAGATAAGGGCCGAACTCGTCGCCGATCCACAGGGCATTGTCGGCGAACTGGAAGCTTTCCGGATCGAAATCGCTGCCGGTCAGGTAACGCTTGTCGGTGCTCTCATTGATGATATGGAAGGGTACATTTTTATCGGGATCGTGCAGGAATACCGTTTTCAGCGGCGTCACCGTGCCGTTGCTGAAGTCGATTTTGTAATGATTGAGGTACAGCATGGCATCCGGCGAGTTGGCCTTGCTGCCAAAACCGTTGTCGGTCAGTACCCAGTAGGTACCGTCTGGCATATGTTTGATGCCGGAATGCCCCTGTAACGGCTGGCCGTTGATCGGCAGGCCAATACCGGTCATGCGATCGGCGGATTTACCCGCTACGCTGCCCAGTTCGGTCACGCGTTTGCCGCTGGTGTATTTGCCGCTTTGCTGTAAATCGGCAGGCGCATCCTGCGGCGCAGTGACGCTGGATTTTACGGCCAATAGCGCGTGCCCGGCCAAGGTCGCCGGCACCGGTTGGGCGTCAGCCCACAGGTTGGTGCTCAGCGCCATACAGCCAGCCAACAGCGCCAGACGGGTTTTGGTGATGTGCATGTCATGGTTCCCTTTTTGTTGTTATTACCCAGAGGTAAAAGCAACGTCACTATAGGGAGCCGCAATGACAAAAATATTATTCGGCGAACGCCCGCCGGTAGCTGTGCGGGTGGAAGCGCCAGGTAATCGCAATAAGCACCACCACCAGCAATGCATGGATTTGCCAGTCCAGCACAAAACCACCGCTGTAATCACGCAGCAGGCCGGAAATATAGGGCGTGGTGCCCGCCAGCAAGAAGCCGATGCCCTGCATAAACGCCACCAACCGCCCCGCTGCCGCAGGGTGAGGTATATGGTCGAGCGCCAGCACCAGGCACAGCGGGAAAGCACCGCCCAATCCTAAACCGGAAAGCAATACCCATACCCACGGCAGTGTCTGCGGCAGGTAGATAAGCCCGACGAAACCAATCAACTGCATGACCAGCGCCAGTAATAACAGCGGGCGACGATCCGCCGAACGCGCCAGCGCCGGCAACAGCAGCGCCCCCACCACCTGCCCAAAGGTCATCAGTGCCAGCAAAGTTCCGCTGGCCTGTGGTTGCCAGCCGAGCTGCATATAATAGGGCGGTAGCCAAGCGATCAGGCTGGTATAACCGCCATTGATCAAACCAAAATAGGCACCGAGTAACCAGGCTCGGCGGCTGAACAACAGGCTCGGTCCGCGGGAAGTTCCCGACGGCGTCAGGCGTGCCAAGTTACGGCTCACTGGCCACCAGGCGATCAAGGCAACTAATGCCGGCACAGCCCACCAGGCCAGTGCGCTGTGCCAGTCATGACCGATGTTCATCAGCCAGGGGGTAATCGCTGCCCCTAGCCCGCCACCGCCCATCAGCGCCGCAGACCACAACCCGGCCACCAATGCCATTTGTTTTAGAAAGTGATGTTTGATAATGCCGGGCATCACCGCCTGGATCACACCTATCCCCAGCCCACCCAGTACGGCACTCAGCATCAATTGCGTGCTGCCTGGTGCCAGCTCCCGCCAGGCGGCACCCACGCCAATCGCCAGCAAGCTCAACACTACGCTGGTCCGCTCGCTGAACAGGCGGTTGATCGCCCCACCTGCCAGCGCCATCAGCCCCATCATTAACACAGGCAAGGTGGTCAGCAGTGCTGCGCCGCCAAAACTCAGGCCGGTCGCCTGCCGCAACGTCGGCAACAGCGGGCCGATAGAGGTCAGCAACGGCCGCATATTCAAACCAATAAGCACCAAAACCCACAGCAGAGGGTTGAACCAGCGGCGTAAAAGGGGGGGAACTGCAAAATGATTTAACACGGTCTATTCCTGAACTTCCGGGATGAGGAGTGCGGGGTCACAGAGTCACCGCCGCAGCGTTGCCTAACTGTAGGCTCCCCCGTTAGTATTGGGAAATTAAATAATAAAATAGCCAACAGTGGGAAAATGAATCGCTACCCGATGTTTAATCCACAGCTACTGCTCAGCTTTGTCGCCGTGTGTGACAGCAACAGTTTCACTCGCGCCGCAGAACGGGTGTTTTTGTCGCAATCCACCGTTAGCCAACAGGTGCGCCGGCTGGAGGATATGCTGGGTAAGCCGCTGTTTGAACGCTCGTCTCATCAGGTGCTCCTCACCGAAGAGGGGGTGAAACTGTTGAGCTATGCGCGGCGGATCATTGCACTGAATGAGGAAGCGCACGATGCCTTAACCGGCATCTGGCGTGATGGCGTGTTAAGACTGGGAATGCCCGAGGATTTTGCCGCACCGACCACCGAATTGCTGGCAGAGTTTAGCCGCGCCCACCCGCATTTGCGGCTGGACGTCACCAGCGGCCTGAGCGCGGATCTGCACAGCGCCTACGCCCGTGAAGAACTGGACCTGATTTTGGTAAAACAGCGCCGTAACCAACCGCCGCGCGCCGCCAGGCCGGAGCCGCTGCTGTGGCTCGATAGCCTGGCCTTCCCGGCGATTGAGCAATCACCGGTGCCGTTGGCGGTGTTTCCGCTCAATGGCTTATACCGCGACGATTTGTGCCAGGCATTGGATAATCTGGGCAAGCGGTGGCGCATCGGCTACAGCAGCTCCAGCCTGGCAGCACTCACGGCCGCTTCTGCCGCCGGATTGGGCGTAACGCTGTTACCCGCCGGCTGTCGCTTGCCAAGCCACCGGGTACTGGGCATCGCCGAAGGATTGCCGCCGATAGACAACATTGAACTGGCGCTGTATTACCGCGACGGCGCCCCCGCGGCAACACCCGCGCTGGCCGAACGATTAAAAGCGTTTTGTGGGTTGGTATGAGCTAACCTGTTGCCTTATCAGCTACACATGTAGCCATTATGGCTACATCCGGCCTAATAGCTAACCTCGCCATAGCGCTCGCGATACTCTTTGGGTGTCATGTCATAGCCTTTTTTGAACACCGAATAGAAATATTGCAACGACGGGTAGCCGCACATTTGCGAGATTTCGTTGATGGTCAACGAGGTTGCCTTCAGCAGGTTACAGGCTCGATCCAGCTTTTCCTGATGGATCACATGGTGGATGGTTTCGCCGGTTTCATCCCTGAAGCGTTTTTCAAGATTGGAACGCGACAGGCCAACCGCATCCAGCACCTGTTCGACCTTGATGCCCTTGCAGGCGTGGTGACGAATATAATGCATGGCCTGAATCACCGCCGGGTCACGCAGCGAACGGAAATCGGTAGAACGACGCTCGATCACCTTCACCGGCGGCACCAAAATGCGTTGTAGCGACATCTCGCGGCTATCAAGCAGTTGATGAAGCAGCTTGGCGGCACGATAGCCCATCTGGCGGGTGCCCTGCGCCACCGAAGACAACGCCACCCGCGACAGGTAACGGGTCAGTTCTTCATTGTCGATACCAATTACGCACAGCTTTTCGGGCACTGCGATATCCAGATGTTCGCAAACCTGCAGCAGATGGCGCGCACGCGCATCGGTCACGGCGATAATGCCGGTCTGCTGTGGCAACGTCTGCACCCAGTCCGCCAGCCGGTTCTGGGCGTATTGCCAGTTCTCCGGCGCGGTGGCCATGCCCTGATACACCACGCCCTGATACTGCTCCAGCAACACCCGCTGACGAAAAGCATATTCACGTTCCTGCGCCCAGCGCTTGCCGCCTTCGCTCGGTAATCCGTAGAAGGCAAACCGATTAATGCCCTTTTCCTTCAGGTGAGTGAACGCCGCCTCTATCAGTGCCTGATTATCCGTGGCGATATAGTGCACCGGCGGGTAATCCTCTTCACGGTGATAAGAACCGCCCACACCGACAATCGGCACCTTGACGTTATGCAGCAAATGTTCGATTTCGCGGTCGTCGAAATCGGCAATCACCCCATCACCCAGCCAATCCTTGATGTTGTCGATACGGCAGCGAAAATCCTCTTCGATAAAGATGTCCCAGTCGCACTGTGAAGCCTGTAAATACTCCCCAACACCCTCAACCACCTGGCGGTCATACACTTTATTGGCGTTGAATAGCAACGTGATACGAAAGCGCTTTTCGAACATGCGGCATCCCCGGTAAGTAGACTGCTCTCTGGGATAACACAACCTCTCTGTGGGAGCAGCAGGCATCACCTCATAACTGTGATCTCTAAAGCTATATCCAAAATAATTGACGTTGTATCAAGGCGGCAAAGGAACTCATTCCGATGAGCTTACTTAAGTAAGTGATGCGGGTGAGTGAGTGTAGCCAACACAGATACAGCGTCAAGTATGAAGGATATATTCTTAAGCCCGGCGTTTGGTGGCGGAGTCCATCCATACCGCCAGCAGCAAAATGCCGCCCTTGACGATGTACTGCCAGAACGTCGGTACGTCCAGCATGCTCATGCCGTTATCCAGCGATGCCATAATGAACGCCCCCATCACCGCCCCGGCCACGCTGCCTATGCCGCCTGCCAGGCTGGTGCCGCCAATCACGCAGGCGGCGATAGCGTCCAGCTCGGCGATATTGCCCGCCGAAGGCGAACCGGCGCCTAACCGCGAACTGAGGATAAGACCGGCAATCGCCACCATGAGACCGTTAATGGCAAATACCGCCAGTTTGGTGCGCTCGACGTTGACCCCCGATAAGCGCGCAGCGTCAATATTGCCGCCAATAGCGTAGATCCGGCGGCCAAAGGCCGTGCGGGTAGCCATAAATATTCCCGCCAGCATCAACGCGGTCAGAATTAACACCGGCGTAGGTACCCCGCGGTAATCGTTGAGCAAATAGATTGCGCCGAGTACCAGCAGCGCCAAAATGCTTTGCCTGGTCACGTCACCGGCAGGCGCCGCTACGGGCAAGCCAAGCTGTACGCGTCGGCTACGCCGCCGCCATTGCCATACCACAAACAGTGTCAGCCCCACCGCGCCGATACCGAACCCCAGCCCACTCGGCAGATAACTCTGGCCGATTTGCGACATGGCGCCGCTGGTCGGTGCCACCGTGGTGCCATTAGTGATGCCGATCAGGATGCCACGAAAGGCCAGCATCCCCGCCAAAGTGACGATAAACGAAGGGACTTTGCGGTAGGCAACCCACCAGCCGTTCCAGGCACCCAACAACAGACCGGCCAGCAGTGTCACCACGATGGTCAGCGGCAGCGGCCAACCGAACCAGACGTCAAAAATCGCCGCTGCGCCGCCCAATAACCCCATCATCGAACCGACCGACAGATCGATTTCAGCCGAAACGATCACAAACACCATGCCAACCGCCAAAATACCGGTGATCGCCGTCTGGCGTAGCAGGTTGGAGATATTACGCGCGCTGAGATAGGCCCCTTCGGTGGTAAACGTAAAGAACAGCATAATGACGACTATCGCCGCCAGCATGACAAACACCTGCAAATTAATGGCGTTCCGCTTCACTGTCGGTGTTTTCTCCACCCTGGCTGGCGCGATCGCCTCAGACTGCGTATTTTTCGACATCTGTTTCACTCCTCAATGCGGCTTCCATCACCTGTTCCTGGGTAAGGCCGCGGTTGATCAACGACGCCTTGATGCGCCCCTGGTGCATCACCAGTACCCTATCGCTTAATCCCAGCACTTCCGGCAACTCGGAAGACACCACAATCACCGCAATGCCTTGCTGTACCAGTTGATTAATTAACTTATAGATTTCCTGTTTTGCACCGATGTCGATGCCGCGCGTTGGTTCATCCAGAATGAGAATCTTCGGCTTCAGTAGCAGGCACTTGGCCAGAATCGCCTTCTGTTGATTGCCACCGCTCAACCGGGCGATAGCCAATTCAGGAGAGGAGGTTTTCACCTTAAGTTGAGCCAGGGATTGGCGAATGGTCGCCTGTTCCCGGGCATCGTCGATCACGGTTAATACGCCGCTGAAGTCGTTCAGCGCTGCCAATGTCATATTGGCTCCCACGCCCATCACAGGAACGATGCCATCGCGCTTGCGGTCTTCCGGTACCATAGCGATGCCGTACCCTATCGCCTGGCGGCAATTATTGATGATGGCCGGCTGACCATTGAGGGTGATGCTGCCCTGCCAACGGCCAGGGTAGACGCCGAACAGGCACTGCATGGTCTCGGTACGCCCAGAGCCGACCAGCCCAGCAACGCCGAGTATCTCGCCGCGCCGTAGGCTGAAGGAAATATCATCCACCCGGCGAACCTGACGGTTTACCGGATGCCAGGCGGTCAGATTGTCCACCTGCAAGATCACCTCGCCTATCTCATGCTGTTGTTGCGGATACAGCTCGGTCAGCTCACGCCCCACCATCATGGCGATAATGTCGTCCTCGCTCATCAACGCCGCCGAACGTGTCCCTATATGCTTGCCGTCGCGGATCACGCAGATCAGATCCGAGATCGCCTTCACCTCGTTCAGCTTGTGCGAAATATAGATGCAGGCGATGCCGTGATCCCGCAGATCACCGATGATTGCCAGCAGCGTTGCGGTTTCGCTTTCAGTCAGCGACGCCGTAGGTTCATCCAACACCAGCAACCGCACCTGTTTGTTCAGCGCCTTGGCGATCTCCACCAGCTGTTGCTGCCCCAACCCCAATTCGCCAATCGGGGTATTGGGATCGACCTCCAGCTTGACCTGCGCCAGCATGCGTCGGCAGCGCAGGTACATGGCGTCATAATCCATCACGCCGTACCGCCGCCATTCATTGCCGAGAAACATGTTTTCCAGCACCGTCATTTGCTTTACCAGCGCCAGCTCCTGGTGAATGATGGCGATGCCTTTCTGCTCCGTGTCGCGGATGTTTTTCGCCGCCAATAAATCATCAGAGAAATAAATATCGCCCTGATAACTGCCGTGCGGATATATTCCGCACAGCACTTTCATCAGGGTGGATTTTCCCGAACCGTTCTCACCACACAGCGATAATACCTGGCCGGCCTCCAATTTCAGACTGACATTATCCACCGCCTTAACCTCACCGAACTGCATGGTAATATTTTTCATTTCTAATAGGCTGGGCATTATTCCCTCCACATTACCGGCTGTCTTGATTAATTAATGTCGGCTTTTTTATGGAAACCGTCGGCAATAATGGTGCTTTCAATATTCGTCTTATCAACCGGGATCGGTGTTAATAACCAGGATGCCACTTCTTTGTTGCCATTATTTAAGGTGGCGTTAGTTTTCGGCTGTTCGCCCTTGCCCAATTGCACGGCAATGTCCGCGGCCTCATCGGCCAATTTGCTGATCGGCTTATAGACCGTCATGGTCTGGGTACCGGCGACAATGCGCTTCACCGCAGCCAGATCGGCGTCCTGGCCGGAAATGGCCACTTTGCCCGCCAAGCCCTGTGCGGCCAGGGCCTGGATCGCGCCTCCGGCAGTGGCGTCGTTAGAGGCGACCACCGCGTCAATGTTGTTATTGTTGGCAGTCAGCGCATTTTCCATGATTTTTAATGCGTTTTCCGGCAACCATCCGTCGACCCACTGATCGCCCACCAGCTTGATTTTCCCGTCGTCGATCAGCGGTTGCAGCATCTTCATTTGGCCCTGACGGAACAGTTTGGCGTTGTTATCTACAGGCGAGCCGCCCATCAGGAAATAATTGCCCTGCGGTACCCGCTGTACCAGACTTTTCGCCTGCAACTCACCGACCTTTTCATTATCAAAGGAGATGTAGAAATCAATATCGGCGTTATTGATCATGCGGTCGTAAGCCAAGACCTTAATGCCTTCCCGCTTGGCTTCGCTGATGACGTTACTCAATACCTGGCCGTTGTAGGGAATAATCACCAGCACGTCGACACCGCGGTTGATCATATTCTCAATCTGCGCCATTTGGGTTTCTTCATTGCCGTTGGCTGATTGGACAAACACGTCTGCTCCCAGCGACTTGGCTTTGCTGACGAAGATGTCGCGATCTTTTTGCCAGCGTTCAAGACGCAGGTCATCGATCGCCATGCCGATTTTGACTTCTTTGCTGAATGCCGGTTGGCTGGCCAGCGCCAGCAGTGCGCAGACCGAAAGGAACACAGGTTTAAATTTCATCTTATATACCTTTGTTATTTAACGTGTAAGGGCAATAATTGAAACAGGCTGGTGATGCAACTTAGAGCGGATTGTTATCGCTTATTTATTATTCGGCAATTACTGATTTTTACCGGCCAATTATGATTTTTGGTTTAATGTTATTTTTATGATGGCGGTCATGCTTTCACGCTGAAAAACAGCAGGTCGACAAATAAAAACGAATTAAGCCTTAAATAAACTGCGGTTATATTCAATTATGAGATCTGTCGCACATTTAATAATTCTGTGAATTTAACTGTGAAATAACGTAATTGAGCCGCCTGTCGCAAACTCCGAAGATAAAGCCATCCCGTAAACCGGGCATTGCTACCCAGGAGTCGATAATGCAATCATATTTTGATCAGCTTGAGCAAGTGCGCTACGAAGGCCCCACCAGTCATAATCCGCTGGCCTTTCACCATTACAACCCGGATGAACTGGTGCTCGGCAAGCGCATGGCGGAGCACCTGCGCTTTGCCGCCTGCTACTGGCACACCTTCTGCTGGAACGGTGCGGACATGTTCGGCGTCGGCGCGTTCGATCGCCCCTGGCAGCAACCCGGCGACGCACTGGCACTGGCCAAGCGCAAAGCCGACGTGGCGTTCGAGTTTTTCCACAAGCTGAATGTGCCCTACTACTGCTTCCATGACGTCGACGTCTCGCCGGAAGGCGCCTCGCTGAAAGAGTATCTGCACAACTTTGCGGTCATGACCGACGTGCTGGAAGAAAAGCAGCACAGCAGCAGCGTGAAACTGCTGTGGGGAACCGCCAACTGCTTTACCCATCCGCGTTACGGTGCCGGTGCCGCCACCAACCCGGATCCGGAGGTCTTCAGTTGGGCAGCCACTCAAGTGTTCACCGCCATGAACGCCACCCAGCGGCTGGGCGGTGAAAACTACGTGTTGTGGGGCGGTCGTGAAGGCTATGAAACCCTGCTCAATACCGATCTGCGGCAGGAGCGCGAACAAATTGGTCGCTTTATGCAAATGGTGGTGGAGCACAAGCATAAAACCGGCTTCCAGGGCACCCTACTGATTGAGCCCAAGCCGCAGGAGCCGACCAAACACCAATACGACTACGATGTCGCCACCGTCTACGGCTTCCTCAAGCAGTTCGGCCTGGAAAAAGAGATTAAGGTGAATATCGAAGCCAACCACGCCACGCTGGCGGGTCACTCATTCCACCATGAGATCGCCACCGCCATCGCGCTGGGTATCTTCGGTTCTGTCGATGCCAATCGGGGTGACCCGCAACTGGGCTGGGATACCGATCAGTTCCCGATCAGCGTAGAAGAGAACGCGCTGGTCATGTTCGAGATCCTCAAGGCCGGGGGCTTTACCACCGGCGGGTTGAACTTCGATGCCAAGGTCCGTCGCCAAAGCACCGACAAGTACGATCTGTTCTATGGCCATATCGGCGCCATGGATACGATGGCTCTGGCACTGAAGGTTGCGGCAAAAATGGTGGCTGACGGTCAGCTACATCAGCAGGTATCGAAACGCTATGCCGGCTGGAATGGTGAATTGGGCCAGCAAATTTTGCAGGGCAAACTGTCGCTCGAAGCGCTGGCACAGTACGCTGAAGGACATGCACTGGCGCCACAGCACGTCAGCGGCCGCCAGGAACAGCTCGAAAACCTGATGAACCGCTATTTGTTCGGCTAATTGACCCCGCGCGGCACTCGCCGCGCCTTTAAGGATCTTTTCAATGTATATCGGCATCGATCTCGGCACGTCCGGCGTAAAAGTCATTTTGCTCAGTGAGCAGGGCCAACTGCTTGCCAGCCATGGTGAGTCGTTGCCTATATCCCGCCCCCATCCCCTGTGGTCAGAACAAGCGCCGCAGGACTGGTGGCTCGCCACCGATCGCGCCATGCTGGCGCTGGGTAAGCAGCACAGCCTGCAACAGGTGAAAGCCATTGGCCTCAGCGGGCAGATGCACGGCGCCACGCTGTTAGATGCGCGGCAACAGGTATTACGCCCGGCAATCTTGTGGAATGACGGCAGAAGTGGTGCGCAATGCCAGGCGCTGGAACAGGCGGTGCCGCAATCACGGCAAATCACCGGTAACCTGATGATGCCGGGTTTCACCGCCCCTAAACTGCTGTGGGTACAACAACATGAACCCCAGCTCTTTGAACAGATCGATAAAGTACTGTTGCCGAAAGATTATTTACGCTGGTGTATCACCGGTGAATTCGCCAGCGACATGTCGGACGCCGCTGGCACCGGCTGGCTGAACGTGGCGCAGCGTGACTGGAGTGACGAGATGCTGGCCGCCTGCGGCCTGAACCGCCGCCAAATGCCACACCTCTTCGAGGGCAACCAGATTACCGGGCAAACGCATACCGACCTGGCCCGGCGCTGGGGTATGCCGCCAGTACCCGTCGTGGCAGGCGGGGGGGATAATGCCGCCGGGGCTATCGGTGTCGGGTTGTATCAGGCCGGACAGGCAATGCTGTCGCTTGGCACTTCCGGCGTCTACTTTGCGGTCAGCGACGGCTTTCTCAGCAACCCGGCCAGCGCGGTGCACAGCTTTTGCCATGCGCTGCCTGACACCTGGCACCTGATGTCAGTTACCCTCAGTGCAGCATCCTGTCTGGACTGGGTGTGCAAACTGACCAACGTCGATGACGTCGCCACTTTGCTGCGCAATGTCGAACAGGCCCCCCCGGCGGCGGCCCCGCTGTGGTTTTTGCCCTATCTGTCCGGCGAACGCACGCCGCACAACAACCCCAATGCCAAAGGCGCCTTCTGGGGCCTGACCCATCAACATGGGCCGAACGATCTGGCGCGAGCCGTGCTGGAGGGCGTCGGCTTCGCCCTGGCGGACGGTATGGATGTATTGCATGCCAGCGGCTTGCAACCTTCTGGCATCACCCTGATTGGCGGCGGCGCACGCAGCCCATTCTGGCGGCAGATGCTGGCAGATATCAGTGGTCAACGGCTGGAGTATCGCACCGGCGGCGACGTTGGCCCGGCGCTGGGTGCCGCCCGACTGGCCCAGATTGCCCTGAACCCGCAGCGCCCACTCAGCGCGCTGCTGCCTGAGTTGCCGCTGGAGCAGGTGCATATCCCCGATGCCGAGCGCCACTCGCATTACACCGCGCTGCGCAGCACCTTCCGCGAACTCTATTCCCGCCTGTTACCCTTGATGTAAAACCGGGAGGGGGCAAACAGCGCCCCCAGATTGATGACAAACACCCGAAAAACGTGGTTTTCGGGTGTTTGGGGTAAATCAGAAGATATAATCCTTTGTTCTTATTAGCCCTCAGATCAGAGCTTTTAACCGCAATGGACTTTGTCAGCAGTCTCTGGGGGCAAACAGCGCCCCCTTATTATTGCCAAATCGAATAGTCGCCAGTGGCAAATGTCACTGCCACCCCATCGGTTCCTCTCCTAAATTGGTGGCTGTCTTTTGACGCACCTCACCTCTGGATTAAGGAACTGAACGTGGAAAAAAACCAACAACAAAGCCGCAGAGCTTTCCTCAGCCAAACCGGCAAAATCACCACCGCCTGTGCAGTAATCGGCCTGACGGGTGGCGTGGCGCAGGCCGCCACACCAACGGGCAGCACATGCGTCCCGGAGACCACACCTATGACCCTGACCGACAGCCACTACTGGCTGAGCGACGTTCGGCTGGAAGAGGGTTTTGAGTATGACGGCGACACCGTCATCGGCACCCGCACTGCGCTCTATCAGCTTGAAATCAAAGACGGCAACATTGCCGCTATCCACGCCAAGGATGCGGCGGCACCTGCCGGTGTACCGCGCTATCAGGCGCAGGGTCAGTTGCTGCTACCGGCATTTCGCGACATGCATATCCATCTGGATAAAACTTTTTACAGCGGCCCATGGCAGGCACCGCGCCCGCGTCAGGGCAAAACCATCATGGACATGATCGCGCTGGAACAGACGCTGATCCCCAAACTCTTGCCCACCTCGCAACAGCGCGCAGAAAACCTGATCGCCCTGCTGCAATCCAAAGGCAGCACCGTGGCGCGCAGCCACTGCAATATCGATCCGGTCAGCGGGCTGAAAAGCCTGGAACACCTGCAACTGGCACTGGAAAAACATCAGGCAGACTTCAGCTGCGAAATCGTTGCCTTCCCGCAGCACGGCCTGCTGCATTCGAAAGTCGACGGTTTGATGCGTGAAGCTATGCAGATGGGGGTGCAATACGTTGGCGGGCTGGATCCGACCAACGTCGACGGCGCCATGGAGAAGTCGCTGGATGCGATGTTCCAGATTGCGCTCGACACCGGTAAAGGCGTCGATATACACCTGCATGAAACCAGCCCGGCCGGCGTGGCGGCAATCAATTACATGATCGCCACCGTAGAAAAGACCCCCTCTTTGCGCGGAAAAGTCACCATCAGCCACGCCTTTGCCCTGACTGTGCTAAACCCGAAAGAACTCGAGGAAACCGCCACCCGACTGGCAGCGCAGCAAATCACCATTGCCTCTACGGTGCCGATTGGCGGGCTGATGATGCCGCTGCCGCAGCTCAGTGAAAAAGGGGTATTTGTGATGACCGGAACCGACAGTGTGATCGACCACTGGTCGCCGTTCGGCACCGGTGACATCCTGGAAAAGGCCAACCTTTACGCCCAACTCTATCGGGGTTCCGACGAGTTCCACCTGTCACGCGCCATGGCGATTTCCACCGGCGGTGTGCTGCCGTTGAACGATAAAGGCCAACGGGTCTGGCCCAAAGCCGGTGATAGCGCGGAGTTCGTGCTGGTCAATGCCAGTTGCTCCGCCGAGGCCGTCGCTCGCCTACCGGCGCGCAGTGCGACCTTCCATCGGGGACGGCTGGTGGCAGGTCAGGTTGGCAAAGCCTGATGCTGGTCCGCTGATGTCACTATGATGGCCGTTTTTGGCCTTCTACCATGAAAGGTAACGGCGCAGTATGGCGTTATACCTAATTGGCGGAGGGCCGAAAATGTCACGTAGCGCGTTATTGATCATCGATGTTCAGCAATCATTCCAGCACCGTCCATTCTGGCAAGAGGAGGATGTTCCCGCTTTCCAACAGGCGTTGACGCGGCTGATCGCGGGGTGTCACCAGCAAGGTGTCGCGCTGGTTGATGTATTCCACGTGTCCCCACAGGGGCCTTTTTCATTGGCCTCAGGTTGGGTGAAACGCCTGCCGTTCCTCGATCATCAGGCCGATATCACAGTACACAAACACGTGCACAACGCGCTGACCGAATCCGGCCTGGACGCCTGGTTGCGCGAACGGAATATTGATCATCTCATTATCTCCGGTATCCGCACTGAACAGTGCTGCGAAACCACCACTCGGGTAGCGTCCGATCTGGGTTATCGGGTGACTTTCGTCACCGAAGCCACGATGACGTTTCCAATGCAGCACCCCAACGGGGAAGTCTTTACCACTGAACAGCTCAAACGGCATACTGAGACCGTGCTGGTCGACCGCTTCGCCCAGCTCGCCAGTGTGGATGAGGTGCTGGCGCAACTCTCATAGGAGTCATCATGCTGCAGGCCGTCTACTTTCTGATGCTGCCCAACGTGCTGTCACTGGACGTCAGCGGCCCGGCAGAAACCTTGCGTCTGGCCGGGCAGTTCAGTCTGCACTACATAAGCCCGCTACCGCAGATAACCTGTTCTATAGGCATGACGCTGAGTCAGCTGCTGCCCTTGCCCGAACGGCTGGAAGACGGCGCTATTTTGGTGGTCCCTGGGGTGGGCGATTCGCAGCGTTTCTTCGCCAATGAACCGGCAGAACAGGCCCGCCACTGGCTGGCGACACTGCAACCCGATTTGCAACGGCAGCGTATCACGCTGGTCTGCGTCTGCTCCGGTGCGCTGCTGGCAGCACAGGCGGGTTTACTCGACAACCATCAATGCACGACGCATCACGACGTGATCGAACGCCTGCGCCAGCAGGCACCCCGCGCATTAGTAAAAGAAAACCGTATCTTTGTTGAAGATCGCAGCCTATTCACCAGCGCAGGCATTACCGCGGGGATCGATCTGGCGCTGCACCTGATTAGCCGCCAGTGCGGTGCCACACGGGCGATGGAAATCGCTCGCGAGATGGTGGTCTATTTTCGCCGCTCCGGCGACGACCCACAGCTTTCGCCCTGGCTGCGCTACCGCAACCATTTGCACCCGGCGGTGCATCGCGCACAGGATGTCATGGCCGCCGAACCGGAAGCCGAATGGTCAGTGCCACAGGTGGCGGAAAAAGCCCACGTTAGCAGCCGCCATCTGGCGCGCTTGTTCCGCAGCCATATCGGCATCAGCGTGCGAGAATATCATGAGCAGCTGCGGCTGGCGGTGGCGCAACAGCGCTTGCAGCAAGGGTACGGGCTGGAGAAAGCGGCGTTGGCCGCCGGGTTTTCCTCTGGCCGCCAACTGCGCCGCGCCCAGCAGCGCGGTGCGACGCTGTTATGATACCAGCCGTCGGCCGTCTATTTTCTGTAACCCCATCGACAGCAGTAGACTGAGCGCCAGTGCCACACCGAATACCCAGAAAATATCCAATAACGGGTGGGGCGTCAGCTCCAGGTGTCGGCTACGCATAAAATTGACGATAATGGCGTGAAAACCGTATATCGCCAGCGAATGTCGGGAAAAAACGCTCAACCAGCCAATCGGCTCCGGCAAACAGTTCTTAAACCAGATCATCAGTGATACCGCCGCGATAAACACCAGTGGGCCGCAGTAGATGTAGTAGGTATCGGCGAAGTTGCCGTTGATAAACATCTGGCTTTTAGTGCCATGGATGATCAACACCACGCTCACCGCAAAGCCCAATGCCGCCAACCCGCTGACACCGCGCCCTTGTGTGTTCATCATGCCAATGGCTCGGCCAGCCAACGCATACAGCAAGTAGTAAAAAGTATCGCCGTAGATGTACAAATTGACCGGCAGTAAGTGAGTATTCCCCAGCGTCATGGAATGGGTATTGGGGTTGGCGATGACCGCCAGGATCACCAGTACGCCGGCCAGATAGCGACGTGATACCGGTTTGACGTTGATCAGCGGCGACAGCAGATAAATCACTGCGATCGCATAGAAGAACCACAGGTGGTAAAACACCGGCTTCAACAGGATGCCGCGCAGCGACGGCCAAAAACCGATTTTAGTGAACGCAGCAATATAGATTAGCGCGATGGCGCTGTAGAACAGGATGCAACAACCAATGCGAATGAAATGCTTTTTGCCGGCACTTTTTTCACCGAAAAACAGATAGCCGGAAATCATGAAAAATAACGGCACCGAGACGCGCGACATAGAATTGAGCACGTTGGCAATGTCCCAGTTATGCTCACCCACAGTCACCCCGCTGGTGACGTAATAGGTGGTCGCGTGGATCATCACCACCATCATGCACGCCACCGCACGCAAGTTATCTATCCAGCCAATTTTATTACTCAAAAGGTCGTCCGCAGTGTTGTCATCTTTGTCTGTTAAAAAGAGGTTAACGAGCGAAAGTGTGGGTGGCAACCCTGGCGGGTAATATCAGAATGTGCTGAAACAACACCTTATTATTGCTAAGGTGAACAATTGGCGGCAAAATAGCCGCCACAACTCGCTCAGATTGCGCTTCCCGCCCTGACAGTTCCTTATTTTCTCTTTACTTTCAGTACAATAAATATGAAAACAACATTACCACCTGCGGCTCGCTTGGGTCGACAGGCGCTTTTATTCCCTCTTTGTCTGGTGCTGTTTGAATTTGCCACCTATATCGCTAACGATATGATCCAGCCGGGCATGCTGGCCGTGGTGGCAGATTTCAACGCCGGTGAAGAGTGGGTGCCAACCTCAATGACCGCCTATCTGGCTGGCGGTATTTTTCTGCAATGGCTACTGGGGCCGTTGTCGGATCGCCGTGGTCGTCGTCCGGTGATGCTGGCTGGCGTGGCATTCTTTATCGTTGCCTGTCTGGCCATTTTGCTGGTGACCAACATCGAGCAGTTTATCTTTATGCGTTTCTTGCAGGGGATTGGCTTGTGCTTTATCGGTGCGGTGGGGTACGCCACGATACAGGAATCCTTTGAAGAGTCGGTGTGCATAAAAATCACCGCGCTGATGGCCAACGTGGCGCTGATTGCCCCGCTGCTCGGGCCGCTGGCCGGTGCCGCGCTGATCCACGTCGCGCCGTGGCAGAGCATGTTCGTGCTGTTTGCGGCATTGGCGGCTTTTGCGTTTTACGGCCTGTGGAAAGCCATGCCGGAAACCGCTTCGCTACAGGGTGAAAAACTCTCGGCAGCCAATCTGTGGCGCGACTATCGCCAGGTTCTGGCCAACCGCCGCTTTATCTGTGGAGCGCTGGCTATCGGCTTCGCCAGCCTGCCGCTGCTGGCCTGGATCGCCCAATCACCGGTGATCCTGATCAGCGGCGAGTCACTGTCGACGCTGGATTACGGTCTGCTGCAAATCCCGGTATTTGGCGCGCTGATCCTCGGTAACCTAACGCTGGCACGCATGACCGGTAAGAACAGCGTACAACGCCTGATCAAACTGGGTGCGGTACCCATGATGCTGGGGCTGCTGATTGCGGCACTGGCTACGCTATTCTCTAGCCACGCTTACCTGTGGATGACTGCGGGCCTAAGCCTGTACGCTTACGGTATTGGGCTGGCTAACGCCGGGTTGTACCGCCTGACGCTGTTCTCCAGTAACGTCAGTAAAGGCACCGTCTCCGCCACCATGGGCATGCTGAGCATGATGGTATTTACCGTCGGCATCGAACTGGCAAAAGTGGCTTACGTGTGGGGCGGCAGTGGGCTGTTCAATCTGTTCAACCTGATAAGCGGCCTGTGTTGGCTGGCACTGGTGGCGCTGTTCCTCAGCAAACGCCGCAATGGCGACGCAACCTCGACGCCGACCGAAGCGCTTTAAACCAAGCGGGGCCTTCGCCCCGCTTACCCGCCAAAAAGACCAGCATCTCGCAGCAGATGCTGGTTACCCTTGCGGCGGGTAAAACCGCTGCGATCGAAGAATTCCAATACCTGAATGGCCAGCTTGCGGCCGACGCCGAGCCGATCGCGGAAGTCCGCCGCGTTCGCACTGCCCTGCGCCGCATCCAGCTCACGAATCAACGCGGCAAACTGTTCAATACGCCGACTTGAATAGTACCGATCCACCACCACCGCCGTAACCTGGCCTAACTGTGCGGCTTTACGCAATGTCGCCCGCACGCGCGCCTCGTCCTCGCCCAACTCAGCAGCCAGATCGCGCACCCACCAGGCCTCGTCGCCGAACAGGGGTTCGATACGTCCCCACAGTGTCTGTTCTTCTGCACTGAACGCCAGGCCATGCTCCGGCAAGTGCAACCAGCCTCGCGTATTAATGATCAACCCGGCTGACAACAGCCGATCGATCATCATAAATACCAGTGGTTCAGAGAGCTGTGGCAGAGCCATACGCCGCACCCGGGCACGCCCGAGGCCGAGTTGATCGGCATGCTGTTGGTGATACTCAGCCAATACCTGCAACAACCTCTGTTGGCTCTGCAGCGCCTTCTCCTGCGCTAGCGCCATATCGCCGGCAATCAGCAGCTCGTGGCCCGCCAACATCGCTGCCAGCTCGCTGTCGGTGAGCTGCCGTGCCCAGGCAAACGCCGCCAGATCCAGCGCCCCATTGGGCAGATGCAGTGCCAAGGCTTGCCGGTCGTTGTCAGCCTGAGCCAGTGATGCCAGCCAGGCCAGATATTCCGGTTGGCGCTTGCCACGCTTCGGCGTCGTCAAACTCAACACCCTTGCGCCGCCCAGTGTCTGGCGTGCGCCAATATCCCGCAGCACCAGCCGGTCGTTTTCCGCCAACCACAGCGGGCGATCGAGGATAAGCTCCGCCAACGTCTCATTCAGCAGAGAAATCCGCCCGGTGATATGGCTGGCAGCATGATGCAAATGCAAAGGCTGCCAGTGCCGTATCGGCTGGTCGGCATCCAACGCGACAAGAATACGCTCGGTGGCCACCCGCGGTTTCTTGGCCAGCAGCCAGTCACCGCGCGCCACCTGTTCTTTACTGATATCACCGCTGATATTTAATGCGATACGCTGCCCGGCCTGCGCCTGCTCAACCGATTGGTTTTGGGCGTGCAAGCCGCGTACCCGCACGGGGGCATCTGCGCCCGTCAGCCACAAGGTATCGCCCACCGCGACCTGCCCCCCCAACGCGGTGCCTGTCACCACCAAACCTGCGCCTTTCACGCTGAACGCGCGATCCACCGCCAGGCGGAAGCGGCGCGTTAACGCGTGTTCATCAGGTTGCAACGCCAGCAGGTGCGTACGTAATGCGTCGATACCCCGAGCCTGTTGTGCAGCCGTAACGAACAGGGGGGTTTGAGGCCAGCCCTGCCGCGTCAGCTCGTCGTCAATCTGCCGCCGCACGTCATCAACACGCGCGTCATCTACTCGATCGGCCTTGGTGAGTACCACCGTCAATGCCGGGCGCCCGCTCAAACGCAGGATGGCCAGATGCTCTCGGGTTTGTGCCATCACACCATCGTCGCAGGCCACCACCAATAAGGCATGATCGATGCCGCCAACGCCCGCCAGCATATTGGCGAGGAATTTTTCATGGCCAGGCACGTCGATAAAACCCAGCACTCGGCCATCAGGCTGTGGCCAGTAGGCATAACCCAGATCTATGGTCATGCCACGGCGTTTTTCTTCCGGCAGGCGATCTGCGTTGATCCCGGAGATCGCCTGTAACAGGGTCGTTTTGCCATGATCGACATGGCCGGCGGTGGCAATAATCATGCGCTCAGCGCCTCAATCAATGCGTCTTCCTGCTCCAGACAGCGTAGATCCAGCCAGAGCCTGCCGTCGTTAATCCGGCCAATCACCGGCTGCGGCAGGCGGCGCCAACGCTCAGCCAATGCCTCCAGGGTTGCCCCACGGCCATCAAGCGGCTCAAAGGTCAATGCATAGCTCGGTAGCCGATCCACCGGCAACGAGCCGCTGCCAATCTGCGACCAACAGGGTTCGGCTCGCAGGCGGAATTGCGCACTGAACTGCGGTATGAGCGCCTGTAACAGACGCTGTGCGGCGTCTTCCATTGCCTGCTGTGGGCGCGTCAATAAACGCAGCGTCGGCAGATGTTGCGCCAGCAGTTCGGGTTGTTGATAGAGGCGCAAGGTGGCCTCCAGCGCAGCCAGCGTCAGTTTGCCAACGCGCAGTGCACGCTTCAGTGGGTGCTGCTGCAACCGAGCAATCAGCGCCTTTTTGCCCAGGATAATGCCCGCCTGCGGGCCACCCAGCAGTTTGTCGCCGGAAAATGTCACCAGATCCACCCCGGCCGCCAGCAGCCGTTGTGGCATAGGTTCGGCCGGCAGGCCGTACTGCGCCATATCAATCAGCGAGCCACTGCCCAGATCGGTAGCCGTTGGCAGGCCATATTCTGCGCCAAGCTGCGCCAGTTCAGCTTCGTCTACCGCAGCGGTAAATCCTTGAATACTGTAATTACTGGTATGTACTTTCATCAGCAGGCCAGTCTGATCGTTAATCGCATTGCGGTAGTCTTTCAGATGAGTGCGGTTGGTGGTGCCCACTTCGACCAACTGGCAGCCCGCCTGACGCATCACGTCGGGGATACGGAAAGCCCCGCCAATTTCTACCAGCTCACCGCGTGACACGACCACCTGCTTACCCGGCGCGATCGCCGCCAACATCAGCAATACTGCCGCCGCATTGTTATTGACGATGCAGGCATCCTCCGCCCCCGTCAGCTGACACAGCACATCTGCAATAGCACGGTCGCGATGCCCACGACCGGCACCATCCAGATCATATTCCAGCGTCACCGCCGAGCCCATCGAGCGCGTTACCGCCTCGATAGCCGGTTGCGCCAGTAAGGCGCGGCCAAGGTTAGTGTGCAGCACGGTACCGCTCAGGTTAAACACGGGCGCCAATGCTGAACGCTGCCGTTGCATCAACGCGGCGCCAAGCGCCTGCGGCCAGTCACCGCACCAGTCGGGTAACTGTTGCTGTTGTTTTATCGTCTCACGCGCCTGCAATTGCAGTTGGCGCAACAGTTCGCTTATCAACGTTTGGCCATGCTGCGCCACTAAGGGCTCGATCGCGGGGTCACGCAGCAGACGATCAATGGCGGGTAACTGGCTGTAAAGGTGCTGGGATTCAGTGCTCATGGTCGCTCGGTTTAAGTGTTGTGGTCTCGGCATAAAGCAGAACCCCGCCGCAGCGGGGTGAGAGAAAATCAGGGGGGCATCGTGCGGGCAAAGCTTTCGCGGGCAAACAAGCGTTCGGCCAGTTTGATCAACGCAGGGCGCTCAACGCACCAGTTAGGCATGATACGGCGAAAATTGAGATAACCCAGCGCGCAGCCGGTCGCTATATCCGCCAGCGTCAGCACCTCGGCATTCAGGCGTTTTTTTTCCTGCGCCAGTTTTTCCAGCGCATCCAGCCCGTGTGTCAGCTTGTCACGGTGCCGTAGGATCCAGTTTTCGTCCTGTTTCTCCGATGCCCGTTTGCTCTCGCGAAACAGCGTGGCGGCGGCCTCAGTCACGCCATCGGCTAACGCTTCTACCTGGCGGATATGCAGTGCTGCCATGCGGTCGGCAGGTAAAAACGCCGGCGCCAGGGGCAAGGTTTCCAGGTATTCGGCGATCACGCGCGAATCGTAAAATACCGCGCCGTCATCGGCCACCAGCACCGGTACCTTGGCAAGCGGATTTAGCTCCACTACCCGGCTGCCGGGCTCATAGGGCGGATCGTTAACAAATTCGAACGCGATCTCCTTTTCCAGCAGCATCACGGAAATCTTGCGGACAAAAGGGCTGGTGTAACTGCCTATAAGCTTCATCAGTCTTCCCCTCGGCTTGCAAACCACAGCGTTGTTATTTCACCGCCAGCGAGTCGATAATCCGCTGAACCAGCGCCTGATGCGCCTCCGGCGTTTTGGCCGGCGACAACATTTGCAATGTCACCACCCGCTTATTGAACACCGTTAACACGATGGTAGACACCACCTTCTGCCCGTTGACGCTCTGCTCAGTATCCACCCGGTGGAATTTCTGTTTACCCACGGTAAACGTCTCTTCTTTGGTGGTCTGGATATTTTGATAGCGATCCCCCAGCTCGGTGATAATGCTCTGGGTGAGCTCTTTGAGCATTTTATCGCTGGTATTGAGCTTCATATCGTCAGGCGGGATCACCTCAGAAGATACCGTACTTTGGCGCGATTTTCCGTCGAGGAAGCGTTGAATCGTCGACTTGTTGTCGTTAATGATGCCGCTGTTCTTGGTCTGATCGCTAAAGCCCGGCGGCAGTTCAAAGCTAATACTGCCTTTTTGCAGCAAGACTTTCAGCCCGGGAGCCGGGGCCGGTTGGGTCTCCACTACCGCTGGGGGCGGCGCGGGTTGCGTGACGGTCGGTTTGGTATCCGGTTTTGGTACTGCCGGTTTGGTATCGTCCTTGTTGTCACAGGCCGCCAGCCCGATAGCGACAACAGCAACCGCAGTGAATTTCGCAATGGTCTTCAACATCGTCCGTCCCTTTCCTTTCGCTTTGCACGTCATTGCGTATACCTTAAATAATTGGAGCTGCATCGAGGCGGCAAGTCTGCAAATCCCCGGGAACATAGCCAACTATGTGACAGGGGTGAGTAGGCGCAGCCAACAAAGATGCTGCTTCAAGTATGACGGGTATAAACGTAGCAACTCGCCCGGGCGAATGCCAGAAGCCCAGTCTGAAATTGATCATTGTTGTCCACTGCCGAAGACGCGTAGCGAGCAACGGCAGTGTGAGCGCGGACAGCGCACAGGCCCCGCAGCGTACACGCAGTATCTGAGGAGGCCGGCACTGCCCAAGGTCAACATGCCGCAGCGCAGTAGCCGGAGGCCATCATTCCCCAGGGAACAGGAATGGGTTGATGCTGCTACGGGCAAAACCTTCGTCTTCCATTTTGGCATCGAGCACCAGCGTGGCCAAATCGTCCGCCACCGCCTCAACCTGCGGGTCTTTTTCCTGATAAAGAATTTTCAGGTAGGTGCCGCAGTCGCCACAGCTCTCCGCCTTCACCGCAGCCAGTTCGCTGTCCAACGACCAGTAGTTGAGATCGCGGGTCTGTTCGCAGTTGCTGCATTTTATCCGCACCACATGCCACTCGCTTTCACACAGGTTACAGTGCAAATAGCGCAGACCGCTGACGGTGCCAATATGCACGACACTGGCTACCGGGATGCTGCCGCAAACGGGGCAGAATTGGCGATGCTCACCATATTCAGCCCGTGCCTTGCCCGGGATCTGGCTGGCCATCTGCGCCCAATAGAGCGATAACGCCGCCCAGATAAAGGGGGCCTTCTCACTGCCGATTTTGCTGAATTCTTGGTTAAGCAGCGCCTGAGCCATCAGTTCCAACTCATGTGCCGATGCCTTTTCCAGATTATCCAGCACCGCCAGAACATGCTCTGGCGCTTCCGGGCGCAGCTCCGCGATCAGCGAGTTCAACAGCTTGTGCCAATGCTCACTACGCGGGTAAATGCTCAAATCCAAGGGCGGTTTGCCGCTGGCGGCCCCTTGCTGCAGGGCTTCGGTAAGATCAAGCTGTAGCGGGTTGTCATGCAGCGCGTGGTGCTGCGCTTCAGCCAACTGTGCGGCAAAGTTCAGATAGTCGCCCAGCGGATTATCAGTCGCCAACGTGCGAAGACGTTCAGCGCGGCGGCTATACAGGCTTTTCAGATTCGCGAAAAGTAACGGCGGGATGGTTTCCGCCGTTGTGGACTTCTCGCGCTGTGCCCCTAGCTGCTCTTTAGGAACAATGCGGATACTCATTCAGGGTTTGTCTTCCTGTTGTTTCTCGCGGACCTCTCGGTACCAGCGCGGGTGATGTTTTTTAGCCCAGGCCGCCGGCACCCAGCCTTCCACCATGGCAGTAATGGTGCCTTTTACCCAAAGCGCGGCGTAAATGTGCACCATAATCACGATGATAAGACCCACCGCCGCCAGCGAATGCACCAACAGCGCGATACGGATCAGCGGTATCGGGAAGGCTGGCGCAAAGTATGGCCGCCAGATCACGACACCGCTGGCCAACAGCAGCACCAGGCTAATGATTGCCGCCCAGAATACGCACTTCTGACCGAAATTATAACGCCCGGTGTCACCCACTTCCTCGTTCATGACGATTTTTTGGATGTTTTTAGCCCAGACGATGTCTTCACGGTTGATCAGATTGTGCTTCCAGTAACGCAGGAACATCAGCAGGAAGGCCGCAAACATAATCACCCCGACAAAGGGGTGCAGAATACGCGCCAACTGCGGCGTACCGAGAATGTTCATCAACCAGTTGAAGGAGGGGAAAAAGAATCCCAACCCACTGATGGCGGCAAACACAAAGCAGAACGCCACAATCCAATGGTTGATTCGTTCCGGCGCGCTATAACGCTGAATACGCTTTTCCTTCTTCATTTGCGCGTCTCCTCATCGTGCGGCTCATCGTCTTCGTCCTCGTCGACGCGGTTAGGACCGACACCGACATAGTGGAACACGCTGGCTGCAAAGGTGGCGGCAAAGCCGATGGCCGCCAGGGGCTTCCACACGCCTTTCCAGAACGTGATCGCCGGGCTGATCGTCGGGTTATCTGGCAAACCGTGATAGAGCTGCGGTTTGTCGGCATGGTGCAGCACGTACATCACATGGGTGCCGCCTACGCCTGCCGGATCGTACAGACCGGCGTTCTGATAACCACGGCTGTTCAGCTCGCTGACGCGTTCGGCGGCGATCTCCTTCATGGCGTCCTTGGTGCCGAAATGGATGGCACCGGTCGGACAGGTCTTCACACACGCGGGTTCCTGGCCGACATCAACGCGATCGACGCACAGGGTACATTTGTAAACCCGGTTGTCGTCCTTGTTCATGCGCGGCACATCAAAGGGGCAACCCGCGATGCAGTAACCACAGCCGATGCAGTGCTCTGACTGGAAGTCGACAATGCCGTTGGCGTACTGGATGATCGCCCCTTCCGACGGGCACGCCTTCAGGCAGCCCGGATCGGCACAGTGCATGCAGCCGTCTTTGCGGATCAGCCACTCCAGCTTGCCGTTTTCCTCCACTTCGGAGAAGCGCATCACCGTCCACGACTTGGCCGTCAGATCGGCGGGGTTATCGTATACCCCGACGTTGTGACCGATTTCATCGCGGATGTCGTTCCATTCGGAACAAGCCACCTGACAGGCCTTACAGCCGATACAGGTGGTGACATCGATCAGTTTAGCCACTTCTTCCTGGTGGTCACGGGCGCGGGGCGCCGGCGTGAAGCCATTGGTGGCGGATTTACGAATGATGTCTTGAGATTGCATTGCCATAATTCGTCTCCGTTACACCTTTTCCACGTTAACCAGGAACGCCTTGAACTCTGGCGTCTGCGTATTGGCATCACCGACAAACGGCGTCAGCGTGTTGGCAATAAAGCCTTTCTTCGCCACCCCTTCGTAACCCCAGTGGATCGGGATACCGATGGTGTCCACATCCTGACCGTGCACCTGCAAGGTACGAATGCGCTTGGTCACTACAGCCTTGGCCTTGATAAAGCCGCGGTTGGAGCTGACCTTCACCGTATCGCCATGCTGGATGCCTTTTTTCGCCGCCAGCGACTCGCCAATTTCCACAAACTGCTCCGGCTGCGCGATAGCGTTTAGCACCGCATGCTTGGTCCAGTAGTGGAAGTGCTCGGTCAACCGGTACGTCGTACCGACATACGGGAACTTGTCAGAGGTTCCCATCGCCGCCAGATCGTCCTTGAACACCCTCGCCGCTGGGTTGGAAACCACGTTCGGGTGCAGCGGGTTAGTGCCGAGCGGCGTTTCAAACGGCTCGTAGTGTTCCGGGAACGGCCCTTCCGCCATTTTATCGACGGCAAACAAGCGGCCCATGCCTTCTGGCTGCATGATGAATGGCCCGACGTCACTGCCTGGTGCAGCGGCACTGTAGTCCGGGATATCCACCCCGCCCCACTTGGCACCGTCCCACTCCAGCAACTGACGTTTTGGATCCCAAGGCTTGCCTTGCGGATCGGCCGAAGCACGGTTGTACAGAATGCGGCGATTGAGCGGCCAAGCCCAGGCCCAGCCCAGCGTATTGCCGAGGCCAGACGGATCGGCATTGTCGCGTCGCGCCATCTGGTTACCGGCCTGCGTCCAGCTACCGGCGAAGATCCAACAGCCGCTGGCAGTGGTACCGTCATCGCGCAGATGCGCAAAAGTACTGAGTTGCTCACCCTTCTTCGCCAACACTTTGCCGTCAGCGTCGAGGATATCTGCCAAAGCCTTGCCGTTGCTTTCCATCGCCACTTCTTCCGAAGCGGGATCTTCCGGCGTCAGGTAATCCCAGGTCATGTTCAGTACCTGCTCCGGCACTGCACCGCCATCACGCGCATACATCTCACGCAGACGCATGAAGATGCCCGCCAGGATTTCCCCGTCGTGCTTCGCTTCACCTGGAGCATCAGCCCCTTTCCAGTGCCATTGCAGCCAGCGCCCGGAGTTCACGATAGACCCGTTCTCTTCGGCGAAGCAGCTGGACGGCAAACGGAATACCTCGGTTTGAATCTTCGACGGATCGACGTCGTTAAATTCGCCGTGGTTCTGCCAGAAGTTGGACGTTTCGGTATTGAGTGGATCAATGGTCACAAGGAACTTCAGTTTTGACAGCGACGCCACCACCTTGTTCTTGTTCGGGAACGACGCCACCGGGTTGAAGCCCTGGCAGAAGTAACCGTTGACCTTGCCTTGTGACATCAGCTCGAAGTACTGCAACACATCGTAGCCTTTGTCCCACTTCGGCAACCAGTCAAAGCCCCAACTGTTGTCCTTCTGCGCCTTATCACCGTAGAAGCTCTTCATCATGCTGACGAAGAATTTCGGGTAGTTGCTCCAGTAGTTCACCTGGCCCGGCAGCACCGCTTTCGGCGTGTTTGCTTTCAGGTAAGTGTCGATATCGGTCTGCTTTTCTGAAGGCAATGTCATATAGCCTGGCAGGCTCTGTGACAGCAGGCCCAGATCGGTCAGCCCCTGGATATTGGAGTGGCCACGTAGCGCATTGACGCCACCGCCAGCCATACCCATGTTGCCGAGCAACAGCTGGATCATTGCCATGGTGCGAATGTTCTGTGCGCCGACCGAGTGCTGAGTCCAGCCCAGGGCGTACAGGAACGACGCGGTTTTATCCGCCACGCACGTTTCGGCAATGTATTCGCACACCTTGATGAAATCGTCGGTAGGCGTACCACAGATGTTGTTCACCACCTCTGGCGTATAACGGCTGACGTGCTGTTTCAGCATGTTCCACACGCAACGCGGATCCTGCAGCGTCAGATCACGCTTGGCAAAGCCGTTTTCATCGAGCTGGTAGTTCCAGGTGGTTTTATCGTACTTGCGGTTTTCTGCATCGTAACCGCTGAACAGGCCATCTTCGAAGGTGAAGTCTTCTCGCACCAGCAAGCTGGCGTTGGTGTAGGCGTGAACGTATTCGCGGTTAATTTTGTCGTTGGTCATCAGGTACAGCAACACGCCCGACAGGAAAGCAATGTCGGTCCCGGAACGAATAGGCGTGTAAAAATCCGCCACCGATGCGGTACGGGTAAAGCGCGGATCGATCACGATCAGCTTGGCTTTATTATGAATTTTGGCTTCCATCGCCCAGCGGAACCCCACCGGATGCGCTTCCGCCGCATTACCGCCCATGACGATAATCAGATTCGCGTTCTTGATATCAACCCAGTGGTTGGTCATCGCACCGCGACCAAATGTTGGAGCAAGACTTGCTACCGTTGGTCCGTGTCAGACACGTGCTTGGTTGTCTACGGCAAGCATGCCGAGAGCGCGACTAAATTTTTGGGTCAAATACCCGGTTTCGTTACTGGACGCGGAGGCACACAACATGCCGGTGCTGAGCCAGCGGTTGACGGTCACGCCCTGGTCGTTCGTTTTCACGAAATTGGCGTCACGGTCTTCTTTCATCAGCTTGGCGATGCGCGTGAAGGCGTCGTCCCAAGTGAGGCGTTGCCATTTGTCAGAGCCTGGCGCACGGTATTCTGGATACTGAAGACGGCTTGCACTGTGGATAAAGTCGACCAGACCCGCGCCTTTCGGGCAAAGCGCGCCGCGGTTGACCGGGTGATCCGGGTCCCCTTCAATGTGGAAAATGCTTTCTTTGGCGTTTTTGGCGCCATCACCAAGGCTGTACATCAACAGCCCACAGCCGACGGAACAATACGTACAGGTATTACGGGTTTCACGGGCGCGCAGCAGTTTGTACTGCCGGGTTTCCGCTAACGCGACTTCTGGGGAAAAACCCAGCGCAGCCACCGTCGTTCCTGCCATACCGCCAGCGCAGATCTTAAAGAACTGCCTTCTGCTGACCTGCATGGGGGTCTCCTTTCACTCGCGATTGTCACATTGTTTCAAATGGCGCTTTCCCCCTGGAAGCGGGAAGCGCTAAAATTACTGTTGTTTTTACGGTGGCAATATTACCACAGCGTGTATGTGGTTGTTACAAACAGGTGCCAGTTAAGTGAACAATATAAACTCAGACCAACTTATAAATGAGACACAGCTCACAGGGGTGACCCAGGCTCAGGTTCATCAACGCGGGCAACTCGCCACCGCACAGCCGGACTGGCTGGCGGAAGAAGTCCCGGTTGCGCTGGTCTATAACGGCATCTCTCACGTGGTCATGATGTGCACGCCCAAAGATCTGGAGGCATTCGCCCTGGGTTTTTCCCTGTCGGAAGGCATCATCGAATCACCACGCGATATCTACAGTATAGAGATTAACCAAACCTGTAACGGGCTGGAGGTACAAATAGAGCTCTCCAGCCGTCGTTTTACCGGTTTGAAGGCACGCCGTCGCGCCATGGCAGGCCGCACCGGCTGCGGCGTATGTGGTATTGAACAGTTGGCGGATATTTTCCGTCCGCTGCCTGCGCTACCTTTCACCCAGCGCTTTTCCCTCACCCATCTTGATTCCGCATTGAAACAACTGCGAGAAGTGCAGGAAGTGGGGCAACTGACCGGTTGTACCCATGCCGCCGCCTGGTTATCGCCGCAAGGGGAATTGCTCGGTGGATGTGAAGACGTTGGCCGTCATGTTGCCCTGGATAAACTGCTCGGCGTCCGTGCACAACAGGGTTGGCAGCAGGGTGCGGTATTAACGTCCAGCCGTGCCAGCTATGAAATGGTGCAGAAGGCTGCGATGTGTGGCGTGGAGATTTTATTCGTGGTGTCTGCGGCAACCTCACTGGCCGTGGAGATCGCCGAACGCAGTAACCTCACGTTGGTCGGCTTCAGTAAACCCGGCCGTGCCACGGTGTTTACCCACCCGCAGCGCATTGTTGATTAGGCTAAAGCCACACAATAAGTAGGGCATTGATAATCATTTTCAATATCATTTAAATAACTATAATGATCCGACTGCTTACGCGGTGCTCACATAATGCGCCGCCCATATACCCTTGGAGATGATGATTATGAGTTACTCACTGCCATCCCTGCCGTACGCCTACGACGCACTGGAACCGCATTTCGACAAGCAGACGATGGAAATCCATCACACCAAACACCACCAGACTTACGTTAACAACGCCAACACCGTGCTGGAAGCTTACCCAGAACTGGCTCAATACAGCGTTGAAGAACTGATCCAGGATCTGGATAAAGTGCCTGCTGACAAACGCACCTTCATGCGTAACAACGCTGGCGGTCACGCTAACCACAGCCTGTTCTGGAAAGGCCTGAAAATCGGCACCACCCTGGGTGGCGATCTGAAAGCGGCTATCGAACGTGATTTCGGCAGCGTTGAGAAATTCCAGGAAGAGTTCGAGAAAGCCGCAGCGACCCGCTTCGGTTCAGGTTGGGCTTGGCTGGTGCTGAAAGGCGACAAACTGGCTGTAGTCTCTACCGCTAACCAAGACAGCCCGCTGATGGGCGAAGCCGTTGCCGGCGCTTCAGGTTTCCCAATTGTGGGCCTGGACGTGTGGGAACACGCTTACTACCTGAAATATCAAAACAAACGTCCAGACTACATCAAAGCATTCTGGAACGTGGTTAACTGGGATGAAGCCGCTGCACGCTTCGCTGCGAAGAAGTAATTCGCACTCGGCAATAAAGATACCCGCTTAATGCGGGTATTTTTTTGACCAAAATTCGCTAAAGTTTGACCGCTCTTTGCCGATGGTTTGTTCAATTGACGTTCGCCCGGAAAGGAAAATCATTATGGCGGCATTGCAAACATTGGCAGGAAAGTTCGTTCATCTCACCGTCGGTAAAAAGCTCGGTCTCGGATTTGGTCTCATGCTGTTGCTGACCGCAATCATCGCCGGTACTGGCGCACAGTATCTCCATATCATTGAATCACGGGCCTATCGCATCGATTTTAGCAATCGTCTGAACGACGAAATCAATCAGGCCAAATATAACCGTGCGCTCTTCGGGCAAACCTACAAACCGGAATACCTCAACAATAACCGCACCAGCATCGAAAATGCGGTGAAGCTGATCAACCAGGGCCAGAACCTGAATTGGGATCCTCAGAGCAAAAAAGACCTTCAGCGTTTGGTCGTGCTGATCAGCCAATACCAGCAGCAGCAAAACGCCTTCGAAAAGGCGGTGGCGGCGAAAGATGCCGTGCGCCAAAGCTGGAACATGTCGGAAGTGCAGGACAACCTGAACCAGGTGGAGCGCCAACTTACTAATGGTGACCTGCAGCTGGCCTTTATTCAGTTGAACCAGAAGCTGACGCTGGTGCGCTACGGGGCACGCGGCCTGTTACTGAGCCTGAGCGCCGAATCCGAAGCACCGCTGATCGCAGCAATTGACGACGCACGTAGCGCCGCAAATGCGCTGAGCCGACGGCTCAGCGACGCCCAACGTCCTCTGCTGCAACCCTTGCTGACCGCTCTCGACGACTATAAAAACCGCATTGAAGCCTACCTGCCGGCCTATCAACAGGAACAGTTAATCAGCCAACGCCTGGGCAACAGTGCGCAGGAAGTCGGCACACTGGTCAACGCCTTCTTACAGGATGAATTGACGCAAACCCATAACGACATCAATTCGGCACAGATGCAAATGGGCATTACCACGCTGATTGCCATCATCGTCGGCTTGCTGGTTGCCTGGCGTATCACATTGCAGATCACCCGGCCGTTGCAAAGCACTCTCGCGCTGGCGGAACGCATCGCCAGTGGCGATCTGCGACAGGCACAGACCAGCACCCGTCGTGATGAACTGGGCCAGTTACTGAACGCCGTCGCGGCCATGAGCCAAAACCTGCGCGATATGATTGAGAAAATCCAGATGGGGGTCAGCCAGGTGTCCACCGCCGCCGCAGAGATTGCCGCGGGTAATACCGATTTGTCCTCACGTACTGAACAACAGGCTGCCGCAGTGGAAGAGACGGCCGCCAGCATGGAGCAACTGACCGCTACGGTGAAACAAAACGCCGAAAACGCCCACCACGCCAATCAGTTGGCCACCGATGCGTCACAAACGGCCCAGCAGGGCGGCAAGCTGGTCGAGAATGTGGTTAGCACGATGCGCGACATTTCCAGCAGTTCGCAGCGAATCGCCGAAATTACTACCCTGATCAACGGCATTGCTTTCCAGACCAATATTCTGGCGCTTAACGCGGCAGTAGAAGCCGCGCGCGCCGGGGAGCAAGGCCGCGGCTTCTCGGTAGTGGCCAGCGAGGTCCGTAATCTGGCACAGCGCAGCGCCCAGGCAGCGAAAGAGATCGAAGGACTGATTACCGAATCCGTCAGTCGGGTACAGACCGGTACCACCCTGGTGGAAAACACCGGCAATACCATGGAGCAAATTGTCCTGTCGGTTACCCATGTGCGTGACATTATGGCGGAAATCGCCGCAGCCTCCGACGAGCAAACCCGCGGCATCGCCCAAATCGGCCAAGCCATTGTCGAAATGGATCACACCACCCAGCAGAACGCCGCGTTGGTGGAAGAATCTGCCGCCGCTGCCGACTCCCTGGAAGAACAGGCGGAAATGCTGCTGCAAAGCGTGTCGGTGTTCCGTTTGGCGGAGCAGCAGGCACCTGCTGCGGTGAGAACCTCAGCACCGAAAGCCTCAATCAGTAAACAACCTGTCCCCCATACCGACGCACAAGACAACTGGACTACGTTCTAATGATCTCCCGCCCGAAACCTCTCGGGCGGGTTATTGTTCCCCTCTACCAACTCAGGCTATGCTTGTCCATCGACGCGAGACATGGAGGCGCATATGCATCAACCTGAGGTTTATATCGGCACTGTCCAACCCTACGAAGGCGGGCGGCCTAGCGGCATCGCCAAGCGCTTGGTGGACGGTGCAGTCAAGCTGACCCCGCTTGGCCTGGAAGGCGACGAACAGGCGGAGAAAAGTTATCACGGCGGGCCAGACCGCGCGCTGTGCCACTATCCACGTGAGCATTATGACCACTGGCGTGAACAGTTCCCGGCGCAGGCCGAACAGTTCAGCGCACCCGCTTTTGGCGAGAATATCTCTACCCTGGGGCTGACCGAACACAACGTGTTTATGGGCGACATCTTCCGCTGGGGCGAAGCGCTGATCCAGGTCACCCAGCCACGCTCCCCCTGCTTCAAGCTCAACTACCATTTTGATATCGATGACATTTCAGTGCTGATGCAGCAAAGTGGCCGGTGTGGCTGGCTGTACCGCGTGGTGTCTGCCGGTAAAGTCAGCGGCGATCATCCGCTGGAACGGGTCATGCGCAACAGTGATGTTTCTGTCGCCGAAGCCATTAGCATCGCCTGGCATATGCCGTTTGATGAAGAACAATATCGCCGCCTGCTGGCCGTTGCTGGGCTATCTGCCAGTTGGAGCAAAACCATGCTCATGCGTATCACCGAAGGCCGTCTCGAAGACTTTAATCGCCGTTTGTTGGGCCGCTAAATAGGTTGTTGGGAATAAACGTGGCGCGGCATGCTGCGCCACCCCTTTTCATCCGCCTATACTGTTCAGCGTCGGTCGTTCCGACAACCTCTTTCAGGCAGGAGCAACGTTATGAACACCTCGTCTCATCCGATCCACCATGCCGCAGCCGCGGGTTACCAGGCCAACGCCGATCGTTACGTTAAAGGACGGCCGGATTATCCACCGGAGATCGCTGCCTGGCTGCGCGATACCATCGGCCTTCATGCAGGTATGACGGTGATCGATCTTGGGGCCGGCACCGGCAAGTTCACCCCACGCTTACTGGAAACGGGGGCGCAGGTCATCGCCGTTGAACCCGTGGCACAGATGCTGGAAAAACTCTCGGCAGCGCTGCCGCAGGTGAAGACATTGGCGGGCACGGCCGAGTCGATCCCGCTGCCGGATGAGTCGGTTGACGCAGTGGTCTGCGCGCAGTCTTTCCATTGGTTTGCCACGCCGAAGGCGTTGGCCGAGATCCAACGTATCCTCAAGCCCGGTGGCAAGCTTGGTTTGGTGTGGAATATGCGTGATGCTCGCGTGAGCTGGGTACGTAAGCTGAATCAGATTGTCGACCGCCACGAAGGCGACGCGCCGCGTTTTTACACCGGCGAATGGCGTAAACTTTTCCCGTTCAAAGGGCTGGATGCGCTACAAGAACAGGTATTTATGCTTGGCCATCAAGGCGCGATAGAGGATGTGATTTATAACCGGGTGCGTTCCACCAGCTTTATCGCCGCGTTGCCGCAGCAACAGCAAGAACAGGTGATCGATCAGATTCGGCAATTGGTGGCAGAAGAGGGGGAGTTGCAAGGCAGAGAAACCGTCACTGTGCCCTATCAAACCAAAGCGTATTTCACTACCAAGCTATAACGCTGGGCGCCACATAGCCAAAATAATCGGCGTTGCGGCAAGAACTCCCGTCACAGACTCAAGTCAGTGACGGGGAATTCAACGTCAAGTATGACGGATATCGGCGATCAGAAGGCTTTTTTGGCGTAGCCGGTGACCACTTTCAGGCCCATCTCACGGCCCAGCGCAGTCATCGGATGCACCACGATCAGGCCGCGCACGTTTTTCTTCAACGTGCCCATATCCGCCTGTTCTTTCTTGGTGATTTCACGGCTGAACGGCAATTGGTTCAGCTTTTGCGCTTCTGCACTCAGCTTCTCAACGCGAACGCCTTTCAAACGTTCGATTTCCGCTGCCAGCTTCTCTTTTTCTTTGGTGTGCTGCGCAATCAAATCAAGATTACCCTGTTGGATCACCAGGGTGTCTTTGTGGTTCAGTGCGTCCAGCAGGTCGCTAAGGCGCTTAATCTCTGCCTTTTCTATCTCTTTCATGGTGTCTGGCCTGTTGTGCCTGTACGGCACGCTAATCAATGATGCCCACATTGTAGCAAAATGCGCGCGTGGTTACCCGTCTTGCGCAATGCCCGGCGGCAGGCCGCTCATCTCGCAGGCTTTGGCACCGACACGCGCCAACGCCTGGCTGTAACGTGCATTAAACGGATAACAACAGGAGAGTCGCAGCGCATTGCGGTAACGACCGCTGGGAGAGTACAGCGTACCCGGCGTCAGACAGATCTGCTCCTCCAGTAACTGGTGGAACAGTGCCACGCTGTCGACCCCGCTCGGGAATTCTACCCAAAAGACAAAGCCGCCTGCAGGCTGCGTGGCTCGAGTCCCCTGCGGGAAGTGACGTGCGATCAACGCCCGTGCCTCATCCACCTGGGCTGCGTAGCGTTTGCGCAGGTTACGCAGATGATGATCGTAGCCGCCGGTTTCCAGAAACATCGCCAACGTTTCCGACAGTAACTGTGACTCGGACATCGACGATACCGCCTTCAGTTTGCGCAACGCGTCGTTGAAACGCCCACCGCTAATCCAGCCGATGCGGAAATCCGGAGCCAGCGTCTTGGTAAAGCTGGAACAAAACAGCACCCAGCCACCACGATCGAAAGACTTCACCGCGGGAGAAAGTGCCCCCCCGAACTGGATCTCCGCGTATAACCCGTCCTCAATGAGCGGCACCTGATGATCGTTCATCAGCCGCGCCAGGCGTTTTTTCGCCGCCAGCGGCATGGTGCAGCCCAGCGGATTCTGTACCGTCGGCATGGCAATGACCGCGTTCAGCCGCTTCTCGTTCAGCAGCAGTTCCAGCGCGTCAAGCGACAACCCGTGTTGCGGATCGGTTGGGATTTCCAACGCCTTTAGCCCCAGACTGGCCAGCAACGGCAACAGGTAAAAATAGGTCGGCGACTCCAGCCCGACGCAGTCCCCCGGCTTGGTCGTCACCCGCAGCGCCAGCTGCAGCGCTTCCATACAGCCGTGCGTCAGCGTGATGTCGTTTGGCTCCAGCAACATGCCCAGCGCCATCGAACGCCGTGTGATCTGCTGGCGCAGCCGCAGGCTCCCCGGCGGCAGCGCGTACTGCCCGATCAGGTTTGGCTGACGGCGCAGTTGCGACGACAGCATCCGCCCCAACTTGCCGCCGGGATAAAAATCTGAGGTTTGGGGACAGGCAAGCGAAAGGTTGGTGAAGGCCGGATTCTGCTGGGCGGCAAACACGGTGTCGATCAACGCCAGCACATCGTCCGCCGGAGGCTCTATGCGGTTACTGGTCGGCGAGGCCGCCTTTAACGCCGGTAAGGTGTTGCAGACATAAAAGCCCGACTGCGGTCGTGCCTCTATCAACCCGCGATCTTCCAATGTGCGATAAGCCGCCACCACGGTGTTGATACTGACGTTATGGGTCTGCGCGCAGCGGCGCACCGAAGGTAAACGGCTGCCGGGCAGCAAGGTACCACGGCGTATGGCTTCCGCCAGCGTATCCGCCAGTTGCTGGTAGCGCGTTTCCGGTATTTCATCGAGCAGGGTCACAGTTTGTCTCCAGGCAATGGGTACAGTTTCATATTGCAGAAACTGTACCCATGACAATAGCTTGTTTCTGGTTCTGTCACCATCCGTCCGCAGGTTTTATGCTGGTTCCTTTGCTCCCATCCCCTTTAAGGAACCCGTTATGTTGGACTCAGCCTTTATCAGTTATGTCACCGTTATGTCGATTACGCCGGGTCCCAACAACCTGCTGCTGGCATCGTCCGGAGTGAACTTTGGCCTGCGCCGCACGCTGCCGATGGTATTTGGCATTAGCGTCGGTTGCGCGGTGCAGCTGGCCCTGACCACCACTCTGCTGGCGCTCATTCTGAGTTGGGCCGGTATGATTCGCTTTCCGCTGGCGGTGATCGGTTGTACCTATCTACTCTGGCTATCATGGAAATTATTCCAGGCCGCGTCACCGGACGGCAAACAACAGGCGCAACCGATGCGCTTAATCAACGGCGCCCTGTTCCAGGCGGTAAACCCTAAGGCCTGGCTGATGGCAATTAACGTGGCTATTCTCTTCACCCCACGCGAAGGGACCAGCCTCAGCCACACGCTGATGATCATTGCCGGTTTTACCGCATTGAACATTCCTTGCGTATTGGTGTGGGCGATATTGGGCGATCGTCTGCGTGATGCGCTACGGGTGACCTGGAAACTGCGGTTGTTCAATGGCGTAATGGCAGGATTGATGGCAGCCACGGCGCTGTGGCTGTTATTCGACGAGTGGCGTGCGGCCTTTGCTTAACTGCGACCGAGAGGTGAAAGCCGGGAGGGTTGTTTGGCACCGATACCGGCGATCAGATCGGTCACCGACAGCACCATAGTAGAGCGCAACACCTGCTGGTATCGCTGACGCTGCATGGCGATCAGCGATTCTTCCGCTTCGCCGGGCTGCAGGAAGGTCGGTACCGGCGGCAGCGCAGCCACGCAGTGCAGTTCGCCGAAGGGCCCGAGGATTTCATCATCGACAAAACGGTATTCCGAGCCGTCGTGGTTCAGCTCTTCACGCATTGCCATCAGCAGCTCGGCGTCTTCGTACTCATGGCGAGAGATCACGCCCAGCCCATACATCAGCTTCAGACGCACCGACAGTTCACCCAGCGGGCCCGCACCGGACAATAGCGGTTCGACGGCATACTTCACCGCATAGTCGTCCTTACGGAACACCTGCACCACCAGCACGTTGAGCGCTTCTGCCAACAGCTCTACCGCTGCGATCAGAAAACTGCGCACCGTCTTGCCAGCGTTCAGCCTTTCCAGAACCTTATTTTCAAATGCCTGTGCTTCTTCCATCGTCGCTTTTCGAATGGCGTGTGAGGGGTATGCTGTATCGGTCACTAATTTAATACCATAGGCGTTATTGTCGCAGCCAGTTTGCGAGCGGACAGCGCGCAGAATCCGGAGCGTACACGTAGTACGTGAGGAATTCGAGCACTGCCCAACCGTAAAATGGCAAGTAAAATAGCCTATTGGCGCTGCATGGCGTTATACACAGCAATGGCCTGTTCTACAACCTCACTTTCAGCCGGCAAACCGGAAATTTGCGCCAGCGCGGCTTTTGGCCCCAACTCGGCCAACAGTTCTACCAGCTCTTTGGCCTGCGGATCCTGTTCGCTGCGGTAGCTCATCGCGGCAGCAATGCCCTGAATCAGATTGGCATGCGGTAAGCCATATTCCAGCGTACCGAGCAGAGGTTTGATCAGACGGTCGCCGGCACTCAATTTACGCAGCGGCTGACGGCCCACACGCTCAACGTCGTCATGCAGGTACGGGTTCTCAAAACGGCTGAGGATTTTGTCGATGTAAGCAGCGTGCTTGGCAGCATCGAAGCCGTAGCGTTTGATCAACACGGCACCGCTCTCTTCCATCGCGCCTTTTACCACGCGGCGGATCGCCGGGTCGAGAATGGCATCGCGGATCGTCAGCAAGCCAGCCTGTTGCCCGAGATAAGCCGTGATCGCATGGCCGGTATTGAGCGTAAACAACTTGCGCTCAACAAATGCCATTAGGTTATCGGTCAGTTCCATGCCGGCGATCGCCGGTGGTTGGCCTTTGAACTGGGTCTGGTCAACAATCCATTCGCTGAAGGTTTCTACCGTCACTTCCAGCGGATCGCTGCTACCCGCTTCCGCCGGCGGCACAATACGGTCAACCGCCGAATCAACGAAGCCAACATGCTGTTCGACCCACGCCTTATCTTCCTGCGGCAACACATCGAACACGTGCTGTTTTAACTGGCTGGTGCCACGCACCATGTTCTCGCAGGCAATGATGTTTAGCGGTTGGCTGTTACCCTGCTGATGACGTTTGCTCAGCCCTTTGGCGATCGTGCCCGCAATTTTAGCCAGGATTTGTGGGCCCACGGCGGTGGTCACGATATCCGCTTCGGCGATCAATGCAACCGCCTCGTCACTGCCGCTGTTAACTGCACTGACATTGTTGACCTGTTCGACCCGGGCCTGCTCGCCAACCACGTGAACCTGATAGCTTTTGCGGCTGTTCAGCAGGTCCAGCACCGTCTGGTTAACGTCGGCAAAGGTCAGTTCGGCGTGCGCATCCGCCAACAGCTTGCCGATAAAACCTCGCCCAATATTTCCCGCACCGAAATGTAATGCTTTCATAGTCCTACCTTTCTAATGTCGAAGGGTGCAGCAAGCTGCACCCCTTAAAATGATTCTGTTATCAGGCTTTTTTGCCGCCCAGCAGATCCAGCACTTCCTGCACGCTGGTCGTGTTCGCCAGCCGTTCGATGACACCGTCGTCATCCAATGCATTGGTCAGGCTGGTAATCACCTGGATGTGTTCGTTGTTGCGTGCTGCGATACCGATAACCAACCGCGCCACTTCATCCTCTTCATCACCGAAACGCACACCCTGTGGGTATTGGCAGAACACCACACCGGTACGCAATACCCGGTCTTTGGCTTCGATGGTGCCGTGCGGTACGGCGATCGACTCACCCAGGTAGGTAGAGGTCAGTTTTTCGCGTTCCAGCATCGCCGGGACGTATTCCGGCTCAACGTAGCCGCCTTTGACCAGCTGTTCACCGGCAAAGCGAATCGCCTGCTCTTTGTCGCTGGCCTGTAAGTTAAGGAACACGTTGCTTTCACTGAGTCTGAACAGGTTTTGTTCGGATGCCTCAAAGCTATCGTCCAGTGTGCTGATGACTTTCTGCTGGTTATCCGTGGTTTTGTTAGCGGCCACCAGACGCTCGGTCAGATCGCTGTACAGCTTGCTGTCGAGAAAGTTGGTCAGCGAAATATGCTGAGCCTGAGGCGCATGGCGCATCGCACGCTCAGTCAGATCACGGTGGGTGATCACCAGATCGACATCATCCGGGAGGCTGTTGATGGCACTGTTGGTCACCGAAATGTTTTTCAACCCAGCGTCCGCCACCTTCTTGCGCAGTACGCCAGCGCCCATCGCACTGGACCCCATACCGGCATCGCAGGCGACGATGATTTTGCGCACCGTCGTCAGATCACCATCTACCGCTGCGTGTGCCGCTGCACCCCCTTTGGACTGAGACTTCATTTCCTGCATGCGGCGAGTCGCTTCTTCCAGATCATCCTCTTCTTTCACTTTTGACGTTTTCAGCAGGAACGCTGACACCACGAAGGACACGGCAAAGGCCGCGACCACGGCTGCAATGTTGGCGAAGTAAGCGCCTTTTGGCGTCATTGCCAACACCGCCAGGATCGAACCCGGTGAGGCCGGGGACACCAGGCCGCCGTTCAGCATGGTGAGCGTGAATACGCCGGTCATGCCGCCCAGGATTACCGCCAGCAGCAGGCGTGGATTCATCAGCACGTACGGGAAGTAAATTTCGTGGATACCCCCCAGGAAATGGATGATTGCCGCACCACCCGCAGACTGCTTGGCACTACCGCGACCAAAGAACATGTAGGCCATCAGCACGCCCATACCCGGGCCTGGGTTAGCTTCGATCAGGAAGAAGACAGATTTGCCGGCTTCGGTCGCCTGCTGGATGCCCAGTGGCGAGAATATGCCGTGGTTGATAGCGTTGTTCAGGAAGAGAATTTTCGCCGGTTCGACGAAGATCGACGCCAGTGGCAGCAGGTTGTTCACCACCATCACATGCACGCCGGCTGCCAATAGCTTCGACAGCACTTCGACCAGTGGGCCTATGCCCAAGAAGGCCAGAATTGCCAGCAGCATGCCGATAATGCCGGCAGAGAAGTTGTTCACCAGCATCTCAAAACCGCTTTTGATCTTGCCGTCTACCCAGCGGTCAAAATGCTTTATCGCCCAGCCACCCAACGGACCCGCAATCATCGCGCCGAGGAACATCGGCATGTCAGCCCCGACAATCACACCCATGGTGGTGATCGCACCGACCACGCCACCGCGATCGCCACCGACCAACCGGCCACCGGTGAAACCGATAAGCAACGGCAGCAGATAGGTGATCATTGGGCCAACCAGCTTGGCTAAGGTTTCGTTAGGCAGCCAACCTGTAGGAATGAATAAGGCAGTGATGATACCCCAGGCGATAAATGCGCCAATGTTGGGCATCACCATGTTGCTTAAGAAGCGGCCAAAGTTTTGAACTTTGACTTTGATGTCTGGTGAAAACATAAAACACACCCCTATTGTTACGCGCTGACAATAGAGCGCGTGATTATTGTTGTTACGATCCAGCCGTGTTGTTGCTGTATGCGCAATGGACTCTATCACGCTGTTTTTACCGCGCGAACTTCACGGATTTTTTGTGATTAACATCACACAAACACCCCCATAAACAGGTTACTTATAGTGATTCAGCTCACATTTAATGAGTGTAAAAAAGCCACAACGAGAACAAAATGCGCCTAAAACTCAATTAAATGTGATGCTGGTCACATTTAATTGATGCGTGTTTGTTTTTAAATTGTGATGTTTATCACAATCTATTTTTCGGTCACTACCGAATCCTGGCTTGGGGGTGGTCTTCCCTGTGAGCATTCATCCCGTCGGGAAATAACGGGGCGATGAATGAAAGAAAACTACATGTCGAAAAACGATGATTAATTGAAGTGTAGTACAGAAGCGTCGCGCAAGAAGTGGGCAAGCTGTTGGAAAGACTGGAAGGGAATACCTGGAACAGAAAGGCAGAAGCCGGAACATCGGCTTCGGCCTTTCTACAATTACTGGGTCACGCTTGAGACGGTTTTCTGTGCATTCAGCAAATCCTGCTGCTTGGCCACCAGATTCGACATCATGGTGTTGTACTGCGTCGCCTGCTGGGAAGTACGGAACTGCACGCCGTTATTGTTGAAGCTAACCTGATTACCTTGGGTACGCAGGAAATCCCCGACCTGAACCAGATCCTGGACGAAACTGGCGGTGGTAGGAATAACCGGCATCAGCGCATTGGCCGGCCCGGTGACAATCTTGTCATAAGCCTGGTTATACACGGCTTTCAGATCGTCGGGTTGCTTCAGTGCTGCCCGGGCAGTGTCTGCCTGTGACTTCGCCGACTGAATCTGCTGCCCCAGCAGGTTCAGCGCTCCAACGGACTGCTGCAACGTATCACGTTTGCTCATGTAGTCCTGTGCGGTGCGGATCTGGTTAATCTGATCCAACGCCGGTGTCAGGCTCGCATCCAATGACTTGGACAATTGCTGGGAAAAACCGACCAAGATGGCGTAATCCCCGGCATAGTTACCGAATTTCTGTTTCTGGTCTTCGCTCAGCGTCGGGATTTTCACGCCGCTGCGCATCACCGTATTCTGTAAGTAATCAATAAACGCCTTGCGTTGTTCCGGCTCTTTATCGCCGCAGGCAGTCAGCTGCATGACCACCAACAATGCCAATACCGGGGCCAACCAACGCGCGAAACTCCTGCTCTGGATCCCTACCGCCATGTGACATAACTCCTGTTATAAACCTGCTTTTTCATCGGACTCCGTCCCTTTTGCTGCACTCCTTGCGCCTATAAGAATAGATCAACTGAGTGCGATCCGATACGCGATTCACCGTTCAGGGGCTATTCTTTGGCAATAGCGGCTAATGGCAGTATCTGAAACAAAGCCTTCCCCCCAAATCGGCGGGCTATTGGCGATGCCAAAGGAAAAAACCGGGGGACACGCCAGCAGCAATAAAAAAGGCGCCCTAAGGCGCCTTTTCCTAACAGGACGGTTTACTGCAGTACGGAAATATCCGCCACCTGCAGGAACAGCTCACGCAGCTTGCTCAGCAACGTCAGACGGTTCACACGCACCGCGTCGTCTTCTGCCATCACCATCACGTTGTCGAAGAAGGCGTCGACCGGTTCACGCAGGTCAGCCAGCTCTACCAACGCATCTTGATAGTTGCCTGCGGCGAAATACGGCTCCAGCTTATCGCGCAACACCACCAGATGGGTCGCCAGTTTGATCTCAGCCGATTCTTTCAATACCGAGGCATGTACACGGTCATTCAAGGTATCGGTAGACTTAGCCAAGATATTGGAAACGCGTTTGTTGGCCGCAGCCAACGCTGCCGCGGCTTCCAACGTACGGAAGTGCGTTACCGCCTTCACACGCGCATCAAAGTCAGCCGGTTTGGTTGGACGGCGTGCCAGCACAGCCTGAATGGTGTCAACCGCGTGGCCCTCTTCCTGATACCAAGCGCGGAAACGACCCAGCATGAACTCGACAACGTCATCGACAACCTTGGCGTTGGTCAGCTTGCTGCCATACAGGCGCACAGCCTCTTCGGTCAGCGTCTGCAGATCCAGCGTCAGGTTCTTCTCAACGATGATACGCAGCACGCCCAATGCGGCACGACGCAGCGCAAACGGGTCTTTATCCCCTTTTGGATACTGCCCGATGCCGAAAATACCGGCCAGGGTGTCCATCTTGTCGGCGATCGCCAGTGAGCAAGCCACCAGTGATTCTGGCAGCGCATCACCAGCAAAACGTGGCTGGTACTGCTCGTTCAGCGCTACGGCAACGTCTTCCGCTTCGCCGTCATGGCGCGCGTAATGCATGCCCATCACGCCCTGGGTGTCGGTGAATTCGAAGACCATGTTGGTCATCAGATCGCACTTCGACAGCAGGCCTGCACGGGTAGCGTGGTTAACGTCGGCACCAATCTGGCCGGCAACCCAGCCTGCCAACGCCTGAATACGGTCAGTCTTGTCACGCAGGGTCCCCAGTTGCTGTTGGAACAGCACGGTTTCCAGACGCGGCAGATTGTCTTCCAGACGTTTCTTGCGGTCGGTGTTGAAGAAGAATTCGGCATCAGCCAAACGCGGACGCACTACCTTCTCGTTACCGGAGATGATTTGCTGCGGATCTTTGGATTCGATATTGGCGACGAAGATAAAGTTCGGCATCAGTTTGCCCGCGGCGTCATACACCGGGAAATACTTTTGGTCGCCCTTCATGGTGTACACCAACGCTTCCGCCGGTACTGCCAGGAATTTTTCTTCGAATTTAGCGGTCAATACCACCGGCCATTCTACTAACGAAGCCACTTCTTCCAGCAGGTTTTCGCTCAGATCGGCTTTACCACCAAGCTTCGCTGCCGCCAGTTCAGCGTCACGCTTGATCAGCGCTTTGCGCGTATCGTAATCGGCGATGACCTTGCCGCGTTCCTGCAGGATCTGCGGGTATTGGTCGGCGTTATCGACAGTGAATTCAGCTTCGCCCATAAAGCGATGGCCGCGAAGGGTGCGGGCAGAATCAATACCCAGCACGGTGCCCGGGATCAGCTCTGCACCCAGCAGCATCGTCACGGTGTGGACCGGACGCACGAACTGCACGTCGGAATCACCCCAGCGCATCAATTTCGGGATCGGTAACTTGGCCAGCGAACTGCTGACCATGCCCGCCAGCAGCGCTTGTGCGGACTGACCTTTAACATGGGCGCGATACAGCAACCATTCACCTTTGTCGGTAGCCAGGCGTTCGGCCTGATCGACGGTGATACCACAACCGCGAGCCCAACCTTCGGCCGCTTTGCTGGGTTTGCCTTCGGCGTCAAACGCCTGAGCAATTGCCGGGCCGCGTTTTTCGACTTCACGATCGGCCTGTGCAGCGCTCAAGTTAGCCACTTTCAACGCCAGACGGCGCGGAGCGGCAAACCAGCTCACTTCGCCGTGTTCGAGATTGGCGTTATCCAGCTCGGCGGTAAAATTCGCGGCAAAAGCTTCTGCCAGTGAACGAAGAGCCTTCGGCGGCAGCTCTTCCGTGCCGATTTCCACCAGGAAAGTCTGTTGAGTCATGGCTGCCTCTTAGCTCTTGTTCTTTTTGCACATTGGGAAGCCCAGCGCTTCGCGGGAAGCGTAGTAGGCCTCAGCAACGGCTTTGGTCAGCGTGCGGATACGCAGAATATAACGCTGGCGCTCGGTCACGGAGATCGCCTTGCGCGCATCCAACAGGTTGAAGGTGTGGCCAGCCTTCAGAATTCGTTCGTACGCCGGCAACGGCAGTGGTTTTTCCAGTGCCAGCAGCGACTGGGCTTCTTTCTCGTACTGCTCGAAGCAGGAGAACAGGAAGTCCACGTCAGCGTATTCGAAGTTGTAAGTGGACTGTTCCACTTCGTTCTGGTGGAACACATCGCCATAGGTGGTAACGCCCAACGGACCGTCGCTCCACACCAGATCGTAAACGCTGTCCACGCCCTGAATGTACATCGCCAGACGTTCAAGACCGTAAGTGATCTCACCAGTGACTGGCTTGCACTCCATACCGCCAACCTGCTGGAAGTAAGTGAATTGCGTCACTTCCATGCCGTTCAGCCACACTTCCCAACCCAGGCCCCAGGCGCCGAGCGTCGGGTTTTCCCAGTTGTCTTCAACGAAGCGGATGTCGTGAATGGTCGGATCCAGACCCAGCTCTTTCAACGAGCCCAGGTAAAGTTCCTGAATGTTGTCCGGCGATGGCTTAATCACGACCTGGAACTGGTAGTAATGTTGCAGGCGGTTCGGGTTTTCACCGTAGCGGCCGTCAGTTGGACGGCGGGACGGTTGCACATAGGCGGTGGCCATTGGCTCCGGCCCCAGTGCGCGCAGGCACGTCATCGGGTGTGAGGTTCCCGCGCCAACTTCCATGTCCAGCGGTTGAACGATGGTGCAGCCTTGGCGCGCCCAATAGTCCTGCAGTGTCAGGATCAGGCCCTGAAAGGTCTTGGTATCAAACTTTTGCATGTTGAATTCGCACGCGATACAAGTGGATTTAAATGGGATGCGCCAGTATACCCGTTGACCGTAAGATATACAGCCTGAATCCAGCAACAAGTGCGAATCTTCGAGAAGAAACCGGTTTAATACCGCCTTTTAGAGCCGTTAAACTCAATGGACCGCATCATTTTTCCACATCAAGGAGCACCGGCCGGATAAGCTGCAGCTCCATCCCAAGCCTAATGGCGTGTTTGGCATTGGTAACACCCAATTTTTTTACTGCGTTACCAATATGATATTTTATCGTCGTCAGCTTCACCCCCAAAATAAGAGCTATTTCCTGATAGGATTTCCCCATACTTGCCAGGTAAAGCACCTCATTTTCACGCACAGAGAAGATTTCCTTTCCATTTATTCTTTCAAAGTACCCGACGCTATTTATATTCTGGTATTTTGTGATTAATGACTCATGGGTAATTATTAATAACATCTGCAGTTTATTTTTGTTTTTCTCTAATTTTCCCACGTCACCAGAATGTTGGCCATCCAGAAAAAAAGATAACACAACAAGGTTATGGTGATGGTCATGAAGCACAAAAGTATAGCCATTAACGATGTTATACCCTTTTGCCGCGTCGAATAACGTAGAGAACTTCACCCCAGGCTCAACAATGAGGTTTTCATCCCAAGAGAAAGGTGTTAGACGATTGGAAGCGGTGATAAGCACAGGATCAATAAACTGAAAGTTATTTTTTGTATAAAGTTCAAACCAATCTGTTCTGTTTGAGATGACAGAAAAATCAACCGGATTCCTTTTGTTCATTATCGCATAAACATATTTTATATTATTATAATTAGTAAGCTCACTCTCTAAATCTCTTTTGATTTCATTATTGATAATTTCATTATCGAAGAATGATCTAGACACCTACACACCTCCTTGAAACAAAAATATAACATAGCATGATAATGCCAATAGGATTAGCACAATATATCGAAATGATCACACTGATAGTTATATTAACTTGCCTAAGATTTTCCAAGATAAGGCTAAGGCAAGGAATGATTGGGTATGCTGAGAAATCAGCAAGCAATGTGGTGAATTGGCCCAGGATGAACATGCCTGGGCAGTGCTGAGAGCAGGAGGATTACCGACAGTCCACTCATGTGGCTTGAGCGACTAAAAAACGTTATCTTGTTGATAGATAATGATTCCCTGGCGTTGGAGCATAAGTTGTAAAGCGACCTTTTTTTAAATTTTCTATTTCGTCGCTGTTGGCGCTCAAATCACCAAGCACCCTACTAAAGTACAGTGCTTACACTATGCCTTTTCATCAGATATGTAAATAGCTCGAAAGAGTAGCCACTCTGGAATCTTCGTATCTGATTCCAAGAAAACGCTTTTTTTAACACCACAACGATAAAGATCCCCTAACTGGGAAAACACACAGGAATTTTTATCAAATTGAAATTTAATGATTTATCATCAAATGACACGCTATATCAGCCCGTCCCAGAAAGGACCGTACCTTGTGGCAATTCTGTGATTTTTGTCGCATAAGTTGACGGGCTTAATCGCAATAAAAATTCTGTGGGTGGGCCCCGCACTTAGGTCCCACCCAAGCTTTTAAAACCGCGCGCTAACACCAACGTTATACATAAACTGTTCGCCGCTGCTCAGGCCGCCGGTTTGTGAAACGGTGGCGAATGCCGCGACCTGATCGGTCAGTGGCATGTTCGCTCCCAGCGTCACGTCCACCCAATTCTTATCCTGGTTGGCACTGTCGCGGGTAAACGAAGTCTGCGTGGATTTTAGCCCGCCGCCAGCGCGATAAACATCATCACCAAACTGATGTTGGTAGCTCACCTCAGCGTACGGGTTGAACAGGCCAAATTTCGTGTCCAGCCGCCAACCCAAGGCACCGATCTGCGAATGGTAGGTCTGGTCATTAAATCGCATCGCCGTGCTGTCGTTGCCGTCCTCGCTGTAGCCAGAGACATTACTGTAATCCCAGGCAAACTGCGCCATAGGCCCCGTAGTCAGGTAAGAGGTAATGGGGAAATCGTAACCGGTCGTCACGCGAGCCCCCCATTGCTTACCATCGGTACTGCCGGTTTCAGTACGGGTTAGCGATCCAAGCTGCATGCTGCGGCGAATATCATCGTAATTCATCGTCGCATAGTGCACATCGGCATTCACCCAACCGTGCTCAAACACGCTGAGAGAGGTAAAAGCCGAAAACAGCAGGCCACGCGCTTTGTATTCATAGCGACTAGAGGGTTGTTGGTCATCATTGGAGCCCGAGATCAGCGCGCCGACCAGCCAGGCATCCGTCAGTTGGTAATCCACCCCAACCGTCAAGTTATGGGTGGTGGCGTTGCCGTCACCCGCTGCAAGATTGGAAGAGTAATCATAGTGTTGCCCGGCGTAACCACCGAACACGCCCAACGCCCCTTGCGGGTTATTATCGTTACTGCGCAACTGTTGGAACCGGCTGTCGAGGGTCGCGCGGCTGTCACGCGCCATAGCCGCTGTCGCCTGATTCAGCGCCACAACCTGTGCCGGGCCGTCCAGCACCGCCTGAATGTAATCGGCGATCAGCAGATGAGCCTGCGGGCTGGGGTGGAAATGGTCAGCAAACAGATAGGACTGGCTACTGTCGAAACCAGGCATGGCCGAACTGCACACTGCTGAAGAAACACCCGGCGGGCACGCCATGCCTGCGGTATTGGTGAAACCGAACTGCGCCGGATTGGCGATCGCCTCACTAAACAGTTTGTTCACGTCAACCCGAACGATATTACCGCCCCCCTGCGCCAGCAGGCGATCTTCGTTCTGATTATAAAAATCGGTCAGTTGCCCGGCTTGCGCACTTAGGCTGTCAAAAGCGGCAATCAACTGTGCGGCAATTGCCTGCTGTACCTGTGGGATTGTGCTGCCCTGCGCCGCTGCGGCCGTCAGGGCTTGGTGGATAGCCTGAGTCCGCGAGGCATTATCTGGCGTGGCCAATGAATTAAGCGTGGCATAGGCAGCCTGTACCGCCGCGTTTTGCACCGGGGTTAGCGCCTGCTGGATAATCAGCTCCATCAACTGTGGCGTAGATCCAATATTCGGTACCGTCGGTACGATCACCGTTCCGGCGCCAGCATTCAGCAACGAGTGAACCTGCGCCGCCGCTGCCGCCGCGCTGTTATAGGCAACCCCCGGCGCGGTTGCCGGATTTAACGCCGCCGCTGCCAGATCGTTACCGCCAATCCAGTGAATATACAGACCCTCGCCATCTGCCCGGCCATTGACCCGGTTGAGGTAGCTCTGTACCTGATCCTGAGTGTTGTCCGCCGGGTTGAGTGCCGGTACCGCGACCCCACCACCCGCAGCGTAGTTATAGCCCCCATCATCTGAAGCCACTAATGCAGCACCAATGCGCTGCGCCAACACTTCGTCATATAACGGATGCTTATTACTGTCGTAGGTAAAACGGCCATTGTTGCCCGTGTCGCTCAGGCTGTCGCCAAACACATAAAGTTGGTCATAGGCCTGCGCCGGGGTAGTCATACTGCATAATATCGCCACTGCAAGCGCCGCTGGGCGGGACATGCACGTTATTTTTAGAGGCATGAATAGACTCCTGAGAGCCAGCAAATGAAGGAAAATACGGTCTTATCATTGGCCTTTTTAATTGCCGGCCATGTAGTAAATATTGCTGGCTTTTTCGTCACGTCAAGCTGGCTGATGATAAAACAATCAGGGGCTTGCCAAGTTCACCGCTTCGGGCGATGATTACTGTAGATAAACACAGCATAAGGACAGTCAGTATGACCAGCGAACGTTGCGGTTGGGTGACGGCAGATCCGTTATACCTCGAGTATCACGACAAGGAATGGGGGGCGCCGACCACGGATGCGCACGAACTGTTTGAAATGCTGTGCCTGGAAGGGCAACAGGCTGGCCTGTCCTGGATCACCGTGCTTAAAAAACGTGAAAATTACCGACGTGCCTTCCACAATTTCGATCCGCACCGGATAGCCGCCATGGGCGAACAAGAGGTGGAAGCGCTGATGCAAAATAGCGGTATCATCCGCCACCGGGGCAAACTTGAAGCCATCATTGCCAACGCCCGGGCCTATCTGGCGATGGAAGCGGCCGGTGAGGATTTTGTCACCTTTATTTGGGCATTTGTCGATGGCGAACCTCAACTCAATCGCTGGCAAGAACTCGCCCAGGTGCCAGCGAAAACCGAACGTTCAGACGCCTTGTCCAAAGCGCTGAAAAAGCGCGGCTTCAAATTTATTGGTTCCACCACCTGCTATGCCTTTATGCAAGCCAGCGGGCTGGTGAACGATCATCTAACAGGGTGCCTCTGCTACCCAAAGCCGCATTGATCCACCCATGTCAGCCGTCCGATATTGAACGGTTGATGGCCCTGTGGTTGCCCAGCACTGTCGCAGCCCATCCATTTGTAAAAGAAAGCTACTGGCAGGAAAGCGAAACCCTGGTGCGGGAAAACTACCTGCCGCGAGCACATAGCTGGGCATATTGGCATGCGGGGGAGATCGTCGGGTTTATCAGCGTGTTGGATCAACGCTTCATTGGTGCGTTATTTGTTGAACAGGCGTTTCACGGGCATGGCGTCGCTCAGGCGCTAATGGCGCACGTACAACAACGTTACCCTCAGCTAAGCCTGGAAGTGTACCAGCAAAATCTGCGGGCCTGCGCGTTCTACCACAAGCAAGGTTTCCAGGTCACACAACGCCTGTTTAATGAAGAAACTCAGGCCTATACGTTGATCATGAACTGGGCATCCACGCGTTAAACTCTGTCACTTTTGGTTAAAAATGGCGCACTCCGCTCCGAAGTGCGCTCAATTCAGAATCCGCTGCATAGTATTCCCCTGCTTTTTCCCGGATAACTGCCGCAGCCTGTAGCTACTTATAATTTGTCACGTTTCTTTCCGGAACTGCTGGAGAGGATACGCGTCATAGTAGCGCCGCAGCTCGGTATGCCGGGTTGCCAATGGTTTTTTTAGCGTCCCCCAAATTGGACTGACGCACACAGATTCTGATGCCACAAAGGAAAAAACATGAAAAAACGCATTGCGATTATTGCCGGCGCGGTGAGCGTTGCGCTCACGCTGTCTGCCTGTACCACTAACCCGTATACCGGGGAATCTGAAGCCGGCAAATCCGGTATTGGCGCAGGGATCGGCGCGGCATTGGGCGCAGGCGTAGGCATGCTGTCCTCATCGAAGAAAGATCGCGGCAAAGGCGCGCTGATCGGCGCGGCGGCCGGTGCAGCCCTTGGCGGCGGCGCAGGGTATTATATGGACGTGCAGGAAGCCAAACTGCGCGACAAAATGAAAGGCACTGGCGTTAGCGTCACCCGTCAGGGCGACAATATCGTGCTGAACATGCCGAACAATGTCACCTTCGACAGCAGCAGCGCCACCCTCAAACCGGCAGGCGCCAACACCCTGACCGGCGTTGCCATGGTTCTGAAGGAATATCCGAAAACGGCAGTTAACGTGATCGGTTATACCGACAGCACCGGCTCCCGTTCACTGAATATGACCTTGTCGCAGCAACGCGCCGACGGCGTTGGCAGTGCGCTGATCACTCAGGGTGTGGCGGCAAACCGTATCCGTACGTCAGGTGCCGGCCCGGATAACCCGATCGCCTCCAACAGCACGGCAGAAGGCAAAGCGCAAAACCGTCGCGTTGAGATCACGCTCAGCCCACTGCAGTAATCTCGTGCGGGGTGTTATGCCCCGCCGCTACTTATCCCCGCATTCCTGACTGTCTCCCATTGAACATTCCCGGCTCCGCATCGGGTGTGTTAGTCTCCTTGGCAATTAACCACAGGGGAGATCGGCTGTGAGCAGTGTTAAGGCAATACGCGCCTCGGGGCGAGCCACCATTAGCGATGTGGCGAAAACCGCCAAGACAGGTAAAACCAGCGTGTCGCGCTATCTGAATGGTGAGCAGCACCTGCTTTCTGACGATCTCAAACAGCGTATTGAACAGGCGATCCACCAGCTCGACTATCGGCCCAGCCAGATGGCGCGTAGCCTGAAGGGCGGACAAACCCGGTTGATTGGGCTCATCATCGCCGATATCACCAATCCCTATTCAGTAGACGTCATGCGCGGCATCGAAGCGGCCTGCCGCCAGCACGGTTTTACCCTGTTGGTATGTAACACCAACAATGAGGTCAACCAAGAACAGCACTACCTGCAACTGCTCAGCAGCTATCGGGTAGAAGGCATTGTGGTTAATGCCGTTGGTATGCGCGAAGAGGCACTGTCGACACTGCAACAATCCATGCTGCCTATGGTGCTGATCGACCGCAAAATTCATGATTTCGCCTGTGACGTCGTGGGCCTCAATAACCACGAAGCGGCAACTGTCGCCACGGAGCACCTGCTGCAACAGGGATTCGAAGCCATTTTGTTCCTCAGCGAACCGATCGGCACGGTGAATACCCGGCTGGAGCGACTGCACGCTTTTAATCAAACCATGGCGCAACATGGCGGATTATTGGCTGAGCAGGCAGAAACCCCGCTTAACGACGTGAAGCAACTGGAAGACGTACTCAGCAACTTCAATACCCGCCATCGTGGCATGCGCAAAGCGGTGATTTCCGCCAACGGCGCCCTGACGCTTCAGGTGGCACGTGCCATGCGCCGCCTGGGTATCCAATGGGGTAGCGATATTGGCCTGCTGGGTTTTGACGAGCTGGAGTGGGCCGAACTGGCCGGTGTCGGCATCACCACGCTGAAACAACCCACCTATCAAATGGGCCATGCCGCACTTGAACAATTGGTGCAACGTATTCAAGGGCTGGATACCCCCATCAGCGAACAGATGTTCCCCGGCGAACTGATCGTGCGCGGCTCCACCACCCGATAACCCTCTTCTTTCCTGTCAGGGCGCGGTTTGTGGCGCCCTCACCACACTACCCAGATTATTTTTTGCTCATGTTCGTGATTGCGATCATATTTTTACATTCTGTCGCTTTCGAATGGAACCGGTACCATTTAACGTGTAGTTAACAGCAGCGGTGGGAATAACGCCACCTCAGGAGCACAAAAGATGACAAGAGAAATTATCGTGGTGACCGGTGCCTACGGCACCGATACCGTCCGGCAGCTCGGCGGCCAAAGCGCTTTATTGCCCATTATTGCCGATGCCGATGCCGACGGCGTCGAGATCCGCCGTGAACTGTTTTCTGAACAGGAATTGCAAAGCCTGCCAGCGCTGGCCAAGGCCATCGAACAACACCAGCTGTTCGCCGTTTATTCCGCACCTGAAGCCCTGTTTACTCCGCAGCACCAGCTGAATCCTAACTTGCCGGCACTGCTGGCAGAAGCCCAAATCCTGAATGCACGTCAGTTAAAATTATCGTTGGGCCACTACCAGCCGGGCTTCGATTTTACTGAACTGAAAGTGGCGCTGGAACAGCATCCGGTCAGCCTGGTGGTAGAAAATGACCAAACCCCTGACTGCGGCATTTTGTCGCAGCTCAATGCCTTTTTCCACGCTGCGGAAGATAACCGCCTGCCTGTCAGCATGACGTTCGATATGGCCAACTGGCTCTGGGTGGGGCAAGACGCCTTCGCCGCTGCCGAACGCCTGGCGCGCCACGTCAGCTATGTCCACGTTAAGGCTGCAACCCATGGCCAACGCGGTTGGCGAGCCGTCGCGCTGGACGACAGCGATGGCAGTTGGCGCGATCTGCTGACCCGCTTGCCGCTGGATGCACCCCGCGGCATTGAATTCCCGTTGCAAGGCGACAACCTGGAAGAGGTCACCCGCTACTACGTTAACCTTCTGCGTGCGGAGTAAACATCATGACCATGCTAGCAACTGCACATAACGGGCCATTGGATGTCGTCACCTTGGGTGAAGCCATGGCGATGTTCGTGGCAACACAAACCGGGGATCTGGCGGATGTAGAAACCTTCACCAAACGCATTGCAGGGGCCGAGCTGAATGTGGCGATCGGCCTTGCACGCCTGGGGTTGAACGTCGGTTGGGTCAGCCGGGTGGGCAACGATACTTTCGGTCGTTTCACCCTGCAACAGCTCAAAAAAGAAGGCATTAACGCGCAACAGGCCACGGTAGATGGCAATTACCCGACCGGTTTTCAGATCAAATCTAAAACCACGGATGGTACCGATCCCAGTGTGGAGTATTTCCGCAAAGGCTCGGCAGCCAGCCACCTATCAGTCGACGATTTCAACCGCGATTATTTCGGCTCCGCACGCCATCTGCACCTGAGCGGCGTTGCAGCAGCCCTGTCCGGCCAATCGTTGGCGCTGTGTCACCATGCCGCCCGAGAAATGCGCGCCATGGGAAAAACCATTTCATTTGACCCGAATCTGCGCCCGGTGCTGTGGTCCAGCCAGCAGGTGATGATCGAGCAATTGAATAAACTGGCGTTTGCCGCCGACTGGGTGTTGCCGGGGCTGAAAGAAGGACAAATCCTCACGGGCCAATCAACACCAGAAGGCATCGCCGATTTTTACCTGGAGCGTGGTGTGCAGGCAGTGATCATCAAAACCGGTCCAGAGGGCGCCTGGTTTAAAACTGCAGCAGGCGATCAGGCGGCGGTCGCCGCAATCAAAGTCAACAACGTGGTGGATACCGTGGGGGCGGGAGACGGTTTTGCCGTCGGCACTATCAGCGCCCTGCTGGAAGGCAAAACGCTGAAACAAGCGGTACAACGCGGCAATAAAATCGGCTCGCTGGCGATCCAGGCCATCGGCGACAGCGAAGGGCTACCGACCCGCGCGGCATTGGCCGAATAAATATACCCGTCATGCTTCAAGCTGCAGGTGAGTGCTCTTGCCCTGCCTGCAACTCGAATGATTTAGGGTAATAACAAACATAATCGGTAAACAGACTTCTCCTTATGACGTGTACCTCTGGCCCTACAACCAGATTGCGTTGGGAGATAACGATACCCAGTGACTTTCATGCTGCAACCCGTTCGCTTACCCCAGACGCTGAATTAAGTCACAGGGATGGGCAAACGCAGTCAGCAGCGCTGCAGCGTGGAAGACGACGGGAATACGACACCACTGAAGGAATCTGAACATGAACAAAGCGACTATCGCGGCTAAACGCTGGTGGTACATCATGCCCATCGTGTTTATCACCTACAGCCTGGCCTATCTCGACCGAGCCAATTTTAGCTTTGCCTCCGCTGCCGGCATCAATGACGATCTGGGTATCACCAAAGGCATGTCGTCATTGCTGGGCGCCTTGTTTTTCCTCGGCTATTTCTTTTTCCAGATCCCTGGCGCAATTTATGCCGAACGCCGTAGCGTTAAAAAACTGATCTTCTGGTGTCTGATCCTGTGGGGGGCTTGTGCCTCCCTGACCGGCATGGTCAGCAATATCCCAATGCTGGCTGCGATCCGCTTTATTCTCGGAGTGGTAGAAGCCGCCGTGATGCCGGCGATGCTGATTTATATCAGTAACTGGTTCACTAAATCAGAACGTTCACGTGCCAATACCTTCCTGATCCTCGGCAACCCAGTGACCGTGCTGTGGATGTCCGTCGTTTCCGGCTACCTGATCCACGCCTACGGCTGGCGTGAAATGTTCATCTTCGAAGGCATTCCTGCGGTTATTTGGGCCTTCTGCTGGTGGGTGTTGGCTAAAGACAAACCAGCACAGGCCAATTGGCTGAGTGATGACGAAAAGCTGGCCTTGCAGCAACAATTGGCAGAAGAACAAAAAGGCATTAAAGCGGTGCGTAATTACAGCGAAGCCTTCCGCTCACGCAACGTGATCTTGCTGTGCGTTCAATATTTTGCCTGGAGTATCGGCGTATACGGCTTTGTGCTGTGGCTGCCCTCCATCCTGCGCAGTGGCATGCAGATGGGAATGGTGGAGGCCGGCTGGCTATCCGCGGTACCTTATCTGGCAGCGACTATCGCCATGATCCTGGTGTCCTGGGCTTCCGACAAAATGCAAAACCGTAAGCTGTTCGTCTGGCCGCTGCTGTTGATTGGTGCGCTGGCTTTCTTCGGCTCTTACGCCGTCGGTGCCAACCATTTCTGGATCTCTTATACCTTGCTGGTCATTGCCGGTGCGGCCATATACGCCCCTTACGGGCCGTTCTTCGCTATCATTCCTGAGATGTTGCCGAAAAACGTTGCCGGTGGCGCTATGGCGCTGATCAACAGCATGGGGGCACTGGGTTCTTTCTTCGGTTCCTGGTTCGTCGGTTACCTGAACGGTGCGACCGGCAGCCCGGCGGCCTCCTATATGTTTATGGCCATTGCCCTGTTGGTGGCGGTCGTGCTGACGCTGGTCGTCAAGCCGGCTCGTAACGAGGCCCAACCGCAATTGGCGTAGTCTCGTTATAATTTACTTTCTGTTGAACAAACCCAATGGATTTCAGGCTGCAGCCGGTGTTTAAAGCCAACAACGCTGCAGCCTGAAAGACGGAGGGTACTGCTGGAGTTCGTGATGAAGCCTTCTATCGTGTTGTACAAAAGCATTCCCACCGATCTGCGTGAACGACTGGAACAGCACTTCACTGTGCATGCCTTTGATGGCCTGAACCCGGATAACCGCGATGCACTGCGCCAAGCATTGCAACAAGCGGAAGGGATTATCGGTTCCGGCGGCAAAATTGATGAGGCCTTCCTGCAGCAGGCACCCAAACTGCGTGCGGCCTCAACCATTTCCGTCGGTTACGATAACTTTGACGTTGATGCACTGAACGCCCATCACGTCTTGCTGATGCATACCCCTACCGTACTCACCGAAACCGTCGCCGACACCATCATGAGCTTGGTACTGGCGACAGCACGCCGAGTCGTGGAAGTGGCAGAGCGAGTAAAAGCCGGCGAATGGCAAGGCAGCATCGGTACAGATTGGTTTGGTGTCGACGTACACCATAAAACTATCGGCATCCTTGGTATGGGCCGTATCGGCCTGGCGCTGGCACAACGTGCACACTTCGGTTTTGGTATGCCGGTGCTGTATAACGCGCGCCGCACGCATGAGGAGGCAGAGCAACGCTTTAACGCCCGCCGTTGCGATCTCGATACGCTGTTGGCCGAGTCTGATTTCATCTGTATTACACTGCCGCTGACCGATGAAACCTTCCATATGATCAGCCGTGATCAATTAGCGAAGATGAAAAAAAGCGGCATTCTGATCAATGCTGGCCGTGGCCCCGTCGTGGACGAAGCCGCGCTGATCGAAGCGCTGCAAAATGGCACCATCCACGCCGCCGGGCTGGATGTATTCGAAAAAGAGCCATTGCCGGTGTCATCACCGCTGCTGACGCTGCCAAACGTGGTGGCACTGCCGCATATTGGGTCCGCTACCCATGAAACCCGCTACGGCATGGCTGCCTGCGCCGTGGACAACCTGATAGCCGCATTAACCGGCACGGTAACTGAAAACTGCGTTAACCCGCAGCTGTTGAAAAAATAGTGTTAACGGGCGGGCGTTTTCCCGCCCCTCTCTTTTTCTTATATCCCCCCACCTTCTCCTCCCCGAAAATCTCTCGCTGGGATGAGGCGATTTATTCGTCACTTGTCACACTGGGCATTACCCTACAAAAAAACGCTTCCTGCCACGCGTACGGAGAGCTATGAAAAATTTAACCCTGCCCCTGTTGATGCTGCTGTCACCGCCCGCAATGGCAAGCTGGACGCTGCAAAGCTTCCCGACGTTTGATGAATCCACCAGTGGCTTATTCACCAGCCACGCCACGCTGGCCAAAGGCGAGCTGCCGCTGAAGATTTATCAGGATCAGCAGTGCTGGCAGCCCACCGAGCCGGTGAAACTGAATCAAACCCTGTCGCTTCAGCCTTGCAGCGATAACCCACCGGCCACCTGGCGGTTGTTCCGCGCCGGGGAATACCAGGTGCGTGTCGACACCCGCAGCGGCACTCCGACGCTACAACTCAGTCTAAAAACCGCACAGGAAACCACGACCGCTGCAATCGCGCGTACCTGTCAACGTTGGGACGGCAACCCCGTCACCCTTGACGTAACGGCAACCTTTGCCGAAGGCGAGTCGGTGCGTGATTTCTATTCAGGCCAAACGGCAAAGGTCAACCAAGGCAAAATCACCCTGCTGCCCGCCGCCAACAGCGGGGGATTGCTGTTGCTGGAGTCTGCCGGCAGCGAGAAGCCTGCACCTTTCAACTGGCACAACGCCACGGTCTATTTCGCCCTCACCGATCGCTTTAACAACGGCAACCCTGCCAACGACCACAGCTACGGCCGTCGCAGTGACGGCATGCAGGAAATCGGCACCTTTCACGGCGGCGATCTGGCTGGCCTGACGCAAAAACTGGATTACCTGCAACAACTCGGCGTCAACGCGCTGTGGATCAGTTCGCCGTTAGAGCAGATCCACGGTTGGGTTGGCGGCGGCACCAAGGGCGACTTCCCGCATTACGCCTACCACGGCTACTATGCGCTGGATTGGACACGACTCGATGCCAACATGGGCAGCGAACAAGACCTGCGTACTCTCGTTGAGCAGGCTCACCAACGGGGTATTCGTATCCTGTTTGATGTGGTGGTGAATCATGTCGGTTATGCCACGTTAGCGGACATGCAAACCTTCCAGTTCGGTTCGCTGTATCTGAAGGGGACAGAGATTGAAAAAACGCTGGGCAAGAATTGGGGGGACTGGCGACCCGGTGCAGGGCAGAACTGGCACAGTTTCAACGATTATATCAACTTCAGCGACAAGGCCGGCTGGAGCCAATGGTGGGGAAAAAATTGGATCCGTACCGATATCGGCGACTATGACTCGCCGGGTTACGACGATCTTACCCTGTCGCTGGCCTTCCTCCCGGACATCAAAACTGAAGCGCCCGGAGCCAGCGGTTTACCGCTGTTTTATCGCCATAAACCTGATACTGCCGCACGGGATATTCCCGGTGCCACCCCCCGCGACTACTTGACCATTTGGCTTAGCCAATGGGTACGTGACTACGGCATCGACGGCTTTCGCGTCGATACGGCCAAGCACGTGGAGAAACCCACGCTGGCGCTGCTGAAACAACGCGCCACGGCAGCGCTGGCTGAGTGGAAAGCCGCCCATCCGCAACAGGCTTTGGATAACAGCCCATTTTGGATGACCGGAGAAGCCTGGGGCCATGGCGTGATGAAAAGCGACTATTACCAGAATGGCTTCGACGCGATGATCAATTTTGATTTCCAGGACCAGGCGTCACAGGCACTGAGCTGTTTCTCCAGCATCGATGACACCTACCAGCAGATGGCGGACAAGTTGCAAGATTTCAACGTGCTGAGCTATATATCCTCACACGATACGCGATTGTTCTTCGCCAGCGATGCCAAAGGGTCATTGGCGCTGCAGCAACGTGCCGCCGACCTGCTGCTGTTGGCCCCCGGCGCGGTCCAGATTTACTACGGAGATGAAAGTGGCCGCCAACTTGGGCCCACAGGCTCAGATCCGCTGCAGGGCACGCGTTCCGATATGAACTGGAACGAGCTCAACGGCGACAAAGCCCCGTTACTGACGCACTGGCAACGACTAGGGCAATTCCGCGCCCGCCACCCGGCGATTGGCTCCGGTACACAGCAATCGCAGCACACTTCACGCTACTACGCTTTTAGCCGCCAGCTCAATGGCGATAAGGTCATGGTGGTATGGGTTGGCGATCGGTCACAATAATTTAGCGTAATATGCTTAATTAAAACCACCAGGTAAAATTTACTCCTGGTGGTTGATTTATGAACTGCATTGCACCAGAAATTGTCTGGCGGTATGGTGGGCGATTACCTGCTAAAAACAATACAGCTGCACCTATGACTTTTTCACTTTTCGGCGACAAATTTACCCGTTATGCGGGCATTACCCGTTTAATGGATGACCTGAACGAAGGCCTGCGCACCCCCGGTGCCATCATGCTCGGCGGCGGCAATCCGGCACAGATTCCAGAGATGGAAAGCTACTTCAAACAGCTGTGCCAGGACATGCTCGATCAAGGCAAACTGACTGAGGCTCTGTGTAACTATGACGGCCCGCAGGGCAAAGACGCTTTACTGAAAGCGCTGGCCAATTTGCTGCACGATGAACTCGGCTGGCAGATCTCACCACAGAATATTGCACTGACAAACGGCAGTCAGAGTGCGTTTTTCTACTTGTTTAACCTGTTTGCCGGGCGTTACGCCGACGGCAGCCGCCGCCGCGTGCTGTTCCCGCTGGCCCCGGAATATATCGGCTATGCCGATGCAGGGTTGGACGAAGGCCTGTTTGTGTCGGCCAAGCCTAATATCGAATTGCTGCCAGAGGGCCAGTTCAAGTATCACGTTGATTTCGAACATCTGAATATTGGCGATGATATCGGCATGATCTGTGTGTCACGCCCCACGAACCCAACCGGTAACGTGATCACCGACGAAGAGCTGATGAAGCTCGACCTGCTGGCGCAACAACGTAATATCCCGCTGGTGATCGATAACGCCTATGGCGTACCCTTCCCAGGCATCATCTTCAGCGACGCAACACCGCTGTGGAACCCCAACATCATCTTATGTATGAGTCTGTCGAAACTCGGCCTGCCGGGTTCACGCTGCGGTATTGTGATCGCTGACGAGAAGGTGATCAGTGCGCTGACCAACATGAACGGTATCATCAGCCTGTCACCGGGCAGCATGGGCCCGGCAATGGCGACAGAAATGATCGAACGTGGTGATTTGCTGCGCTTGTCCAACGAGGTGATCCGTCCGTTCTACAAACAGCGCGTTGAGCACACGATCGAGATCATTCGCCGCTACCTGTCACCAGAACGCTGCCTGATCCACAAACCGGAAGGGGCAATTTTCCTCTGGCTGTGGTTTAAGGACCTGCCGATCACCACCGAATTGCTGTATCAACGCCTGAAAAAGCGTGGTGTGCTGATGGTGCCAGGGCACTACTTCTTCCCGGGGTTGGAGCATGAATGGCCACACACCCATCAGTGTATGCGCATGAACTACGTGCCTGACCCAGAGAAGATTGAGCGCGGCGTAGCCATACTGGCGGAAGAGATCGAACGCGCTCACCAAGAGGCGAACTGATCATAGCGATGGGGCACCGTTCAACACGTGCGCCCCATCGTCTTACATCGCCCAGAACAGCACCGCCAGCAACTGCGGTGACATGATACGCAGGAACATCGCTAACGGATAAACCGTGGCATAAGACAACGCAGCAGCGCCGCTGGTCGGGTGCAGGCCGTTGGCGAAGGCCAGCGCCGGTGGATCCGTCATTGAACCTGCCAGCATGCCGGACAGTGTCAGATAATTCATCTTACCCACCCACCGCGCCAACACGCCCACACTGAGCAGTGGGATAGCCGTAATCAGCGCGCCATAACCGATCCACTCCAATCCTTCGCCATTAATCAAGGTATCGACAAAGTTCCCCCCTGACTTCAACCCCACCACCGCCAGAAACAGCACAATGCCCAGTTCGCGCAACGCGAGGTTGGCGCTCGGTGGCATAAACCAATACAGCTTACCGATGCTGCCAATACGCCCGAGGATCAAGGCCGCCACCAACGGCCCACCGGCAAGCCCCAATCGCAATGCCGCCGGGAAACCCGGTACAAACAGTGGAATAGACCCCAGCAGCACACCCAAACCAATGCCAATAAATACCGGCAGCATTTGCACCTGCTGCAGCTTCTGTTGAGCGTTGCCGACAATGGCCGCCACCGCCTCGATGGACTCCGGCCGCCCAACCAGGTTGAGGATATCGCCAAATTGCAGCGTGACATTGCTGCCGGCAACCAATTCCACCCCAGAACGGTTGAGACGTGAAATCACCACGTCGTATTTTTGCTTCAGGTTCAGATCGCGGATTTTGCTGCCCAAGACTTTTTCATTGGTCACCACCGCTCTCACCACCTGCAGCTCCGTACCGCGTGTCGACAGTGAAACGTCTACTTCTTCGCCAATCACCAACCGGGCATTTTCCAAATTTTCACGCTTGCCCACCAGATGCAGGTAGTCGCCCAGCTCCAGCTTCTCGAGCGGTGCCGGTACCATCAGCAGCTCGCCGCGTTTCAGGCGTGAACAGATGATGTCTTCACCGTTCAATAGCGGCACATTTTTGATTGCCATCCCCTGCAGGTTGGGGTTACGCACCGCGACGTTCATGGTATGCAGCAGCTCGCGCTGGTTGCCCAGGCTGCTTTCAAAGATCTGCGCCTCTCGCTCGATATTGATGCGGAAAAACAGGCGTATCAGCCACATCACCAATAAAATGCCGCAAATGCCGAACGGGTACGCCATGGCGTATCCCATCCCCATGCGATCGACCAGTGCAGGATCTGATCCTAAATCGGTAAGAATTTGCTGCCCGGCCCCGAGCGCTGGCGTATTAGTGACCGCGCCGGAGAACACGCCCAGAATGATTGGCAGTGGTACGGCAAACAATTTGTGAACCACCGCCGCCACGCCCCCACCGAGCAACACCAGTAAAATGGCAAAGCCGTTGAGCCGCAGCCCGGATACCCGCAACGAAGAGAAGAAACCAGGGCCGACCTGAATACCAATGGTATAAACAAACAGGATCAGGCCAAACTCCTGAATAAAGTGCAGCATGTCGCCATTAAGATTGAGCTGCCAGCTCTGGGCGAAATGCCCAACGATAATGCCACCGAACAACACCCCACCAATACCCAGCCCAACTCCGTAGACCTTCCAGTTACCCATCCACAGCCCGAGAACGGCCACCAACGCCAACATACTGACGGTCAGGGCGATTTCGCTCATTGGTCACATCCTTGCCAGAAGTTTAACAACCGGTTTTGCGATTAAATACGCACAATTAACAAGGATTTTGGCATAAGCGGGAAGGTACGACTGTGGGGTGCGCCACAGAATGCAACGGGGGAAGTCCGTTTGGACTTCCCCCGTATAATTTTGCCGTTTTTCAGTCGGTTATTTTGATTCCAACCCCGGCGTGGTGCCGATGGCAATACGCTGCGGCTGCAGGGCTTCCGGAACCTGACGCACCAGATCGATATGCAGAAGGCCGTTTTCAAACTGGGCTTCTGACACCTGCAGATGCTCAGCCAACGTGAAGGTCAACGTAAACTCTTTACACACCAGCCCTTGATGCAGATATTCCACCTGTTTTTCTGGTGGCGTCGGTTTGCCCCGCACAGTCAGCCGTGGGCCTTCAACCTCAATATCCAGCTCGCTTTGCTTAAACCCGGCCAACGCCAGAGAAATGCGGTAATGGTTGTCGTCGCTTTTCTCGATATTGTAAGGCGGGAACCCTTGCGGCTCCTGACCGCCCATTGAACTGGCCAGTTTGTCAAAACCAATCCACTGACGCAGCAGTGGGGATAAATCGTAATTACGCATAGTGTAAACTCCTTCTATGAAGCGAGATTATGTTTAATTTGCCCCCTGACGGCAGGCAAGTTAACTAACGTCCCACCGGCGATTCATTCCACCGATGAAATAGGAATTATTTAATTTCGATCCGGCGCGGTTTTAATGTTTCTGGAACAATTCGTTCCATATCTATATACAACAAACCGTTTTCCAGCTTGGCGCCTTTAATTTGGATATGCTCGGCCAACTGGAATTTACGTTCAAAGTTCCGCTCGGCAATACCTTGATATAAGTAGGTTCTTTCCGCCGGTTCATTATTATGAGCGCCGCGAACAATCAGCAGATTATCCTGGCTGGTTATTTCCAGCTCCTGCTCGGCAAACCCGGCTACCGCTATCGCAATGCGGTAATGATTTTCATCTACCAGTTCAACGTTATAAGGAGGATAACCGCCATTACTCTGGCTTTGGCTTGCCTCTAACGTGTTAAACAAACGATCAAAACCAATCGCGGAACGATAGAGTGGGGAAAGATCAAAATTGCGCATAAAACAGCCTCCTAAGACACTTCAGCGAGGTTTAATAATTAAGCCTTCCACACGGGACAGACTAAATAATCGGAATTCCCTTACGGCGAATTCTTAATTGGGTACTGATAAGAAAATGGGGATTGCTTTCAGCATTTCAACTGGCGACGATCAAAAAAATGACAATCAGTTCGGCGAAATTTTTTTTATCCCTTACAATAAACTGAGACTACTGCCACAGAGCGGGTCCTTGCTCCTTTTAAAACATCCACAAGATGTTATAGATCAGCAGATTTTGGGGAACAGCACCCTGCAGGATGGAATAATAATGAAAACGATGAGAGTGATAGCAACCAGTTGCATGCTGTTAGCGACTAACGGCTGCTCAAGCGTGATGAGCCACACTGGCCCAAATCAGGGCTATTACCCCGGCACTCGCGCCAGCGTGGATATTCTGAAGGATGACAACACCAGTTGGGCAATGATGCCACTGGTTGCGTTGGATCTGCCGTTATCAGCCGTCATGGACACGGTATTGCTGCCTTACGACTATATGCGATCTGGCAGTGACGCGACCTCAGACTCACCTAAGGCGCGCATTCTCCGCGGCGAAGAGCAGAATCTGGCCGCCAGCGGCGATCCTGCCCACGCAGCCACCACAACCCCACATTAACGTATCAGACGCGGGCCACTTGCCCGCGGTTGATTACAGCCCGACCACAAAAATCTGGCTGAATCCGCCAATCTCACGCATAAACGCCACTTTATTGCCGTCCGGTGAGAACACGATAGCGTCCCCCGACGGCGGTAGCGCAGTACGCTGTGTCAGGCGCTGCATTCGGCCACTTGCGACCTCACACACCATGAGGCTGTTATCACACACCAACGCGATCCTGCCCCCCTGTGGATGCCAGCTAAATGCCGACTGAATCCCGTGTTCACCATGGGTGATCTGCCGCGGGTCACCGCCATTGGGTGAGATTGTCCACAATTGCACAACCCCTCTATCATCCTTCATTAGAAAGGCGATCATGCTACCGTCGGGCGAACTGCGCAGCCAGTGGCGAGGCGTGGTCACAACACCGGGGTAACAGCGTTGGCCGGTAAACGTCAACCGGCGTTGGCGCACTCCCAACGGCGGTGCAGGCAAATGGCGTGCGGTGCCCTGTAACGGCCTGGCTCCGGCTTTGGCATAATCGGTATCATCCTGTGGCAGATCTACAATAAAAACCTCAGGTAGCTTCTCACCGCTGCTGGAAAGCGTATCGCCGATAAATGCCAGCGCCCAACGCTGTTGCCGCCCATCAGGCCGGGTATAACCACGCTGACCGACCCAACCTTCTTCATAGGCGCGGTTAATTTGGTCGCTGCCTGGCTGTGGCTGCGATGTCGTCTCGCTCACCAATACACAGTAATGGCTACCGTCATATTCACGCGGATGTTGCTTCGGCGGGTTCACTCCCTGCAATGGCACAGCCACACCCACGTTGCGCAAATCCTGCGCCGGGTCCAACTCGTGCATTACGTGGTCATTGTAGGTGAAGCTCAGGCGGCTACCGTCCGGGCTAAAGACATGCACGTGAGTGCCGCCACGTAGCGCACCAGGGGTAAAGGGGGCGGTGATATCCATCGCATCGAGCGTTATGGCCAATTCACGATCCGGCTCGCTGACGATCACCCCACGCCGGTGATGAAAATCATAATGCCAAACGCTGTCCGGATACTCTGGCCCGTGAATAAAGGCATAGCGAGCCGGTGCATCCGGGCTGACGGTTACCACGCCAACGTGGGCCCCCTGCTGCGCGCGATAGACCACCTCTACCACGCCGCTATCGACGTTCACCCGCTCGATACTCAAGCCAGTGAAGGAAGCCCCATTCGGGCGTACATCGTAAGCCAACCACTGGCTGTCCGGCGTCCAGACGTTAATATTGGTTAACTGATGTCCACGTGGATCAAAAGTCAGTTGTTGTTCCCGATGGCTCATGGCGGCTCTCCTGCATAGGCTGGTACTGAACAGCCATCTTACCGGAATGGGCTGTGGGTTCACATTGCCCATTGGCACACTGTGTCCACGCACAAATGAAGGTTTACAGGCAATACTAAAAAGTACACACTGGATTTTAAAGTCTACATTAATCTTTTCTACAGGAGCCCGTATGAGCAATCTATTCGATGCCATTGTTTCCGCCCATCAGCAATTGCGCCCGCAGGTTCGCGTGACCCCGCTGGACCGCAGCGTATTGCTGTCACAGCAGTTGGGCTGCGAGCTGTATCTGAAATGCGACCATCTGCAACATACCGGCTCCTTCAAGTTTCGTGGTGCCAGCAACAAACTGCGGTTGCTCAATGACCAACAGCGCAGCTGCGGGGTGATCGCCGCTTCTACCGGGAATCATGGCCAAGCCGTCGCGTTGGCAGGCAAACTGATGGGTGTCAGCGTGACGGTGTATGCCCCAGAAACGGCGGCAGCGATCAAACTGGAGACCATCCGTGCGCTCGGCGGTAAGGTGGAATTGATACCGGGCGATGCACTGAATGCCGAACAGGCGGGAGAAAAGGCGGCCATTGAGCAAGGTAAAGTCTATATCTCACCCTATAACGACCCACAGGTGGTTGCCGGTCAGGGCACCTGCGGCATGGAGCTCGTGGAGCAGCAAGCGGATTTGGATGCGGTGTTTGTCGCGGTGGGAGGCGGCGGCTATATTTCAGGAATTGGTACCGTTCTGCAGCGATTGTCTCCCAAAACCCAGCTTATCGCCTGCTGGCCAGAAAATGCCACCAGCATGTATAGCGCACTGGAAGCCGGCCATATTTATCCGGTGGAAGAACGGGACACGCTGTCCGATGGCACCGCTGGCGGTGTCGAGCCGAACGCAATCACCTTCCCGCTGTGCCAGCAGGTGATTGACCGCAAAATATTGGTCAGTGAAGCGGAAATCAAGCAGGCCATGCGCCAGATTGCCGCCAGCGATCGCTGGATTATTGAGGGCGCAGCCGGAGTAGCCTTAGCTGCCGCCATCAAACTCGCGCCGGAATTTCAGGGGAAGAAAGTGGCGGTAGTGCTGTGTGGCAAAAACATCGTACTGGAAAAATACCTCAAGGCCATCTCCGATGAGAATCATTAATAAACGGCAGATTCTTGACGCTTTCGATGCTGATGCAGTCACTTTGTTGCTTAAACAGGGGTTTATTGCCTATTCACAGCAACGGGTGCAACAGCCGCCAGTTCAGCACTTCCTCTTCGAGCAGGCGTCGGGTGACTGCTGCATTAAATCAGCGTGGCTGGAAGGGGACGAACAATTTGTCATCAAGGTTTCTTCCGGCTTTTATCACAATGCGTTGCAGGGCCTGGCCAGCAATCAAGGGCTGATGATGGCCTTCTCGGCGCAGACCGGCGTGCCGCAGGCATTATTGTTGGACGAAGGTTGGCTGACCGCGTTACGCACCGCGCTGGCCGGACGTATCGCCGCCGAACTGTGCGCACCAGCGGATATCCCGGCGATTGGCCTCATCGGTTGTGGCATGCAGGCCAGGCTGCAATTGCAACACCTCAAACCGCAGACGGCCTGTCGCGACCTTTGGGTGTGGGGCCGTAACGAACCGGCATTAGACGCTTTCCGTCGCGAAGCGGAGGCGGAAGGATTTCGGGTACAGACCACGCAGGATGCCGCAGAATTGGCGGAACATTGCCGGTTGATTGTCACCACAACACCCAGCCGTGAACCCATTCTGCGGGCAGCAGATATTCAACCCGGTACCCACATCACCGCCGTCGGCGCCGATGCTCAGGGTAAGCAGGAACTGGAGAGCAGCCTGGTTGCCAGCGCGGATGTGTTGCTGGTCGACGCGGTGTCCCAGTGCACAGAATACGGCGAGATCGCCACGGCTTATCGGCAGGGTTTACTTCAATCGACGCCAATCGTCGAATTCGGTACGGCATTGGCTCAGGGGATAAAAGTGCGTAGTGATCCTCGGCAAATCACCCTCGCCGATCTCACCGGGCTGGCGATTCAGGATGTGCAAATTGTGAAAGGCATTTTGGCACGGCTATAACGTACAAGGGCGCAGTTGCGCCCCTGTAATGCCAAACAGCATTAGGCATTGAGCACAAACTTCTCAATGGCGCGCGCTACGCCGTCTTCCGTGTTGGTGGTGGTAACAAACTGTGCCACCGCCTTCAGTTCCGGAATAGCGTTACCCATTGCAACGCCGACACCGGCATACTCGATCATCGCGGTGTCGTTAGCCTGGTCGCCCAACGTCATCACGTTTTCACGCGCAATGCCAAGATGATCGGCCAGCATTTTCACGCCGGCACCTTTATCCACATTTTTATGCAGGAGCTCCAGGAAATAAGGCGCGCTTTTCAGGATGGTGTAGCGCTCATGCGTTTCGGCCGGAATACGGGCGATAGCGCGATCCAGCAACTCAGGCTCGTCAACCATCATCAATTTCGGGAAACGAATCGAACGATCCATCTCTTCCACACTGCGGTATTTGAGCGGGATACCGGTCATTTCCGACTCGTGCACGGTATATTTGCCGATATCTTTGTTCGGCGTATACAGCGTATCGAAATCAAATGCCTGATAGTGGACGCCGAATTCACGCGCCATCTGCTCGAAGTAGAGATAATCCTCAAAGCCCAGCGTTTCCTGCAGGATGCAGTCACCGTCAACCGCCTTCAAAACCAGCGCGCCGTTATAGGTAATACAGAAATCACCGGGACCCTGAATGTCCAACTGACGCAGATAATCCTGCACGCCGACGTAAGGTCGCCCGGTAGCCAGCACGACATGCACCCCTTTGCGGCGTGCCTCGGTGATCGCCTGCTTTACCGCCGGCGTAATCTGGTGCTGCGGGTTGAGCAGCGTGCCGTCCATATCAATTGCAATCAGTTCAATAGCCATTCGAGCCTCTCCCAGTGGTTTTTTCCATGCTAACGCGTTTCAGCCGGTAATGTCAGCGCCAAAAAAGCGTAAAAAAATCCGCGCAAGTCACCCGGCGCGGATTTTCAACGATCCCCTTCATACTTCAAGTCGCTTCTTATTGGCTGCCTTTACTCACCCCAGTCACTTAGTTATCTAAGCTCCCGGGGATTCGCTCAGTTGCCGCCTTGATGCAACTCGAATTATTTTGGGGGATAAGGACGTCAGATATCGATGTTTGCCGCTTTCAGGGCATTTTCTTCGATAAAGGCACGACGAGGTTCAACCGCATCACCCATCAGGGTGGTGAACAGTTGGTCAGCAGCAATGGCGTCCTTCACGGTCACGCGCAGCATGCGGCGGCTTTCCGGATCCATCGTGGTTTCCCACAGCTGCTCTGGGTTCATTTCACCCAGACCTTTATAACGCTGTACTGACAGACCACGGCGCGACTCTTTCACCAGCCACTCCAATGCCTGTTCGAAGCTTTCAACCGGCTGACGACGCTCACCACGTTCAATGAAGGCATCTTCTTCGATCAAACCGCGCAGCTTCTCACCCAGGACACAGATTTTGCGGTATTCGCCGCCGTGGATGAAGTCAAAGTCCAGCGCGTAATCGGTATCCACACCGTGAGTACGAATGCGCAGTACAGGCTCAAACATTTGGCGCTCACGGTTCTCAAAGATCACCGAATCATAGCTGCTGCCGTGCTGTTCTTTGTCGTTCAGCAGTTTCACCAACGAATCAATCCAGGTCTTAACCTTGGCCTGATCGCTCAGATCGCCCTCTGCCAGAGTTGGCTGGTAGATCAGGTTGTTCAGCAACGCGCGTGGGTAGCGGCGTTCCATACGGCCGATCAACTTCTGCACGCTGTAATGCTCAGCAACCAGTCTTTCCAACTGCTCGCCCGCAAGCGCCGGTGCACTGGCGTTGGTATGCAGAGTGGCGCCGTCCATCGCGATGGCGATTTGGTATTGATCCATCGCCTCGTCATCTTTGATGTACTGTTCCTGCTTGCCTTTTTTCACCTTGTATAACGGCGGTTGGGCAATGAACACGTGACCGCGCTCAATGATTTCCGGCATCTGACGATAGAAGAAGGTCAGCAGCAGCGTACGGATGTGCGAGCCATCGACGTCGGCATCGGTCATGATGATGATACTGTGATAACGCAGCTTGTCCGGGTTGTACTCATCCCGGCCGATACCGCAGCCAAGTGCAGTGATCAGCGTGGCAACTTCCTGTGAAGACAGCATCTTGTCGAAGCGGGCTTTCTCAACGTTGAGGATTTTACCTTTCAACGGCAAGATCGCCTGGTTCTTACGGTTACGCCCCTGCTTGGCAGAGCCGCCCGCTGAGTCCCCTTCCACCAGGTACAGTTCGGACAGTGCCGGGTCGCGTTCCTGGCAATCCGCCAGTTTGCCCGGCAAGCCGGCCAGATCCAACGCGCCTTTACGGCGAGTCATTTCACGCGCTTTACGTGCGGCTTCACGGGCACGCGCTGCATCGATAATTTTACCGACGACGATTTTCGCATCGCCCGGGTTTTCCATCAGGTAATCGACCAGCTTCTCGTTCATCAGGGTTTCAACAGCGGTTTTCACTTCGGAAGAAACCAGCTTGTCTTTAGTCTGAGAAGAGAACTTAGGATCCGGTACTTTTACTGACACAACGGCAATCAAACCTTCACGCGCATCGTCACCGGTAGCGCTGATCTTGGCCTTTTTGCTGTAACCTTCTTTATCCATGTAGCTGTTCAGGGTACGCGTCATCGCGGTACGGAAACCGACCAGATGGGTACCGCCATCACGCTGCGGAATGTTGTTGGTAAAGCAGTAAATGTTTTCCTGGAAACCGTCGTTCCACTGCAACGCCACTTCCACACCGATGTCGTCTTTCACGGTAGAGAAATAGAAGACGTTCGGGTGGATTGGGGTTTTGTTTTTGTTCAGGTACTCAACAAACGCCTTGATACCGCCTTCGTAGTGGAAGTGGTCTTCTTTGTCCGTACGTTTGTCTTTCAGGCGGATAGACACGCCAGAGTTCAGGAATGAGAGTTCGCGCAGGCGCTTGGCCAGAATGTCGTACTCAAATTCGGTATTGTTGGTGAAGGTTTCGTAGCTCGGCCAGAAACGCACTGTGGTACCGGTCAGATCGGTTTCACCGACCACTTTCAGGGGTGACAGTGGTTCGCCCATCGCATAGGTTTGTTCGTGAACCTTGCCTTCACGACGGATAACCAGTTCCAGCTTCTCGGACAAGGCGTTAACAACCGATACGCCTACACCGTGCAGACCGCCGGAAACCTTGTAGGAGTTGTCATCAAATTTACCGCCGGCATGCAACACAGTCATGATCACCTGTGCCGCAGAAACCCCTTCCTCTTCGTGAATACCGGTCGGGATACCACGGCCGTCATCCTGTACCGAAACGGAGTTGTCGGCATGGATGGTCACCTGAATGTCACTACAGTGGCCAGCGAGTGCTTCGTCGATAGCGTTGTCCACAACCTCGAATACCATGTGGTGCAGACCGGTGCCATCATCGGTGTCGCCGATATACATGCCCGGGCGCTTACGCACCGCGTCCAGCCCTTTTAATACCTTGATACTTGAGGAGTCATAAGAATTCGACATCAACGTTTCTCGCTCATTTTAGTCCTGTGGTTGAACCTCTATTTTACCCTGTTCCACGCGGAACATCTTGCCCTTTTCACCGGCCATGTCGGTCACTTGTTCAGCGCTAACAGCACTGACAAAGACCTGGGCCTGGGTGGCTTTCAGGCGATCGGCCAGCAACCGGCGACGGCCGGTGTCCAGCTCGGAGGCAAAATCATCAATCAGATACAGGCAACGCCGCCCGCTCTGCCGGGTGAGAAACTCACCCTGCGCTAAGCGCAACGCGCACATCAGCAGCTTAAGCTGACCGCGCGATAACAAATCCTCTACCGGCGTGCCGTCGGCACGAATGCGAAAGTCCGCTTTATGCGGCCCCACCGCGGTATAGGTTAACGCCCTGTCTCGCTCAAACTGGCGCTCCAGGAGCTCTCCGTAGTCGCTCTCTTTGTCCCAGCCACGCTGGAAAGAGAAACTCAGGGCAAATTCGGGCAAAAACTGCGCGCATGTCGCGGTAATATCCGCGGCAATCGCGTCGCTGTAAGCTGCCCGCCATTCGCTGATGCGCTCGGCCAAGGGGATCAGTTCCTGATCCCACGCGCGGATCTGCGCATAGCGACTGACCTGGCGCAGCGCGGCATTGCGCTGCTTCAGTAACCGTTTCAGGTTGCTCCAGGCGGTGAAAAAACCGGGTTCGTTATGAAAACAACCCCAGTCCAGGAAGGCGCGCCGGAATTTCGGCCCGCCGTTTAGCAGGGTAAAACCTTCGGGGGTAATCAGTTGCATCGGCAGTAGCTGCGCCAGTTCAGCCACTTTGTGGCCGTCGCTGCCATCGACACGTACCTTGCTGTCCCCCTGACGGCTCTTGCTTAATCCTACGGATATTTCACGCTCTGCACCGTCAATGCGGCCGTGCAAAATGAACTCCGGCTGGTCGTGACGAATCACGCGCCCCGCCTGCAGGCTGCGAAATGCCCGCCCGTGACCGAGGGTATACACCGCCTCAAGCACGCTGGTCTTGCCGCTGCCATTGGCACCCACCAGGAAATTGAACCCCGGCGCCAGCGCCAAATCCGCAGCTTCTATATTGCGGAAATCTTTAATCAGTAAACGCGTTAATGCCATGCCAATTCCATCACCGGGAAATTACGCTCAATGTGAGGGCGTTATCGGCGCTGGCAGTTTACGTGCAGGCAGCGCACAGCAACCGGAGCGTACACAGAGTACGTGAGGATTGCGAGCACTGCCCAAGCGTAAAATGGCAAGCAAGATAGCCCGGATATCGATCACAACCGCATTGGCATGACGACATAGGCGGCAGACTTACTGGCACCGTCTTCGATCTGCACGCTAGAGACCGAGTCGGTCAGCAACAAGCGTACATCTTCACACTTGAGTGCATTCAATACGTCCAGCACATAACTGACGTTGAACCCAATTTCCATCTCGGTGCCGTCGTAGCTGACGTCGAGGATCTCTTCCGCTTCTTCCTGCTCAGGGTTATTGGCGGTGATCTTGAGTTGGTTTTGGCTGACGTACAGGCGCACACCGCGGAACTTTTCGTTCGACAAAATGGCCGCACGGGCAAAAGCCTGCTTAAGCAAGTCGCAACCGGCTTCCAGCGTTTTGTCCGGGTTCTTCGGCAATACACGACGATAATCAGGGAAACGGCCGTCAACCAGCTTGGAAGTGAAGATGAAATCACCGACGTGCGCACGGATGTTGTTACTGCCGATCTGCAATTGCAGCAGCGTATCGCCACCGTCCAGCAGACGCACCAGTTCCATCACCCCTTTACGCGGCACGATCACCGAATGCGACGGTAATTGCTGGCCAATAGGCATCGAACACACAGCAAGGCGGTGACCATCGGTCGCCACGGTACGCAGTTCTTCACCTTCGGTTTCGAACAGCATGCCGTTTAAGTAGTAGCGCACGTCCTGATGAGCCATCGAGAACTGCGTGGCTTCGATCAGGCGCTTAAGGGTCGCCTGCGGCAGAGAGAATTCAACTTCGCTCTGCCAATCGTCCAGGTTCGGGAAATCTACCGCCGGCAACGTAGAAAGGGAGAAGCGACTGCGGCCAGAACGCACCAGCATACGCTCGCCTTCCAACGTCACAGTGATCTCAGCCCCTTCAGGCAAACCACGGCAGATATCAAATAATTTACGCGCGGGGACGGTAGTCGCGCCCGCTTCATGAGGTTGGGACAGGGCAACGCGCGCCACCATCTCCATCTCCAGATCGGTGCCGGTCAACAGCAGGCAGCCTTCTGTGACCTGCAACAGCAGGTTACCCAGAATAGGCAGCGTTGGGCGGCCGCCCAGCGGGCTGCTCACCTGTTGCAGCGGTTTTAGCAGATGCTCACGTTCAACGATAAATTTCATAGCGCTAGGAAGATAATGTTCTGATTAAATTGGAGAAATCTTCTTTGATGTCGTGACTTTCCTCACGCAACTGCTCGATCTTCCGGCAGGCGTGCAACACCGTGGTATGGTCGCGGCCACCAAACGCATCGCCGATTTCTGGCAGGCTGTGGTTGGTGAGTTCTTTCGCTAACGCCATCGCCATTTGACGTGGACGGGCAACGGAACGCGAGCGCCGCTTGGACAACAAATCTGCGATTTTAATTTTATAGTATTCCGCCACCGTCTTTTGAATATTATCGATGGTGACCAACTTTTCTTGCAGTGCCAGTAGATCGCGCAGCGCTTCACGCACGAAATCAATGGTAATGGCACGTCCGGTAAAGTTTGCGTTGGCGATCACGCGGTTCAACGCCCCTTCGAGCTCACGCACGTTGGAACGCAGGCGCTTGGCGATAAAGAACGCCACTTCTCCTGGCAGACGGATATTGTTTTCGTCAGCCTTTTTCATCAGGATCGCTACGCGGGTTTCCAGCTCCGGCGGTTCGATGGCTACCGTTAATCCCCAACCGAAGCGGGATTTCAGACGGTCTTCCACCCCGTTAATCTCTTTAGGATAACGGTCCGACGTCAGGATAATCTGCTGATTGCCTTCTAACAGCGCGTTAAAGGTATGGAAGAACTCTTCCTGCGAACGCTCTTTATTGGCAAAAAATTGTATGTCATCGATCAGCAGCGCATCGACCGAACGGTAATAACGCTTAAATTCTTCAATGGCATTGTTCTGCAACGCTTTGACCATGTCTTGCACAAAGCGTTCAGAGTGCATGTAGACCACTTTGGCGTTAGCTTTGCGCGCCATGATGCCGTTGCCAACCGCGTGCAACAGGTGGGTTTTACCCAGGCCGGTGCCACCATAAAGGAACAACGGGTTATAGGCGCCGCCTGGGTTATCCGCAACCTGGCGAGCCGCCGCGCGCGCCAACTGGTTGGATTTACCTTCAACAAAGTTATCAAAGGTATGCTTTGGGTTAACGTTGGAACGGTAAGAAAGCTCCGGCTGCGGTGCCGCGTTGTCCCAGCTTGGGCGGGTAGGCGCAGCAACGCGCACCACGGGTGCACTCGGGGCGCTAACACTGGCGGTGACGGTTTGGCTGATGATTTGGGAAAGCGGTTTGCTGCCCACTTCAAAACGCAGCAATGGCGCATCCGTACCGCAGAAATCATTTAACAGGCCATTGATATTGTTTAAGTACTTATCGCGAACCCAATCCAGCACAAAACGATTTGGCGCATAAAGCGCCAGGGTGTTGTCACTCAGTTCCGCCTGCAATGGGCGTATCCACATACTAAATTCTGTGGCAGGTAACTCATCCTGCAATCGGGCAAGACACTGCTGCCAAAGCGAAAGTGACACGGCGGACTCCACTCGAACAAGATCAATAAAAGAAAAGAATCAGGCTACTTTTTTATAACTCATGATTTTTGACACATACCCGGCATCGGCAGTTTGCCTGTGGGGGATGCGAACCGCCTTTCACGGTTTATGTCCCTCACGATCCCCGCTTGAGAGATCGCGATCGGAATGACGGATCATAGCGCAATCCGCGCAAGAGATCCTCCCCTTCATCACAGATTAGATCCATTTTATCCACAGGCCCCGGCCTGCGGCGATCTTTTCGCCAGTCACGCTAAATTGCAGGCAAAATACCGTGTGAGTAACGGTATTTTTTACATTGTCAACCGGTTATACCCTGTTATCCACGCCGGATCCTGGGTTTTCACGCTAAGGATCGCATCGGGATCCTTGCGATTTACCCCTGAGTCCGTATAATCTTCGCCCTACGTGTGTACCTGGTTCCTTAATGGTGAGTCATTAACCGGACAGGATTCTGCGGTGACCACGGGCCAAGACCGGATTTTACTCCGAATTGGCAGACAACCAGGTAGGCTAGCGCAATGTGAATTGACTCAGGACTGTACAATTATTACAATCCCGCCTCTTTATATATTGCGATTGAGGCGTCGGTCGTCTTCACGCCGAGTAGCCAAACGCGTTTACTGATCAGTAATTATTTTAAGTTTAGGTAGAAATCGCCATGAAACGCACTTTCCAACCGTCCGTATTGAAGCGTAACCGTAGCCACGGTTTCCGTGCTCGTATGGCCACCAAAAATGGTCGTCAAGTTCTGGCCCGCCGTCGTGCGAAAGGCCGTTCTCGTCTGACTGTTTCTAAGTAATAAAAGCTAACCCGCTGAGTGGTTAAGCTCGCTTTTCCCAGGGAGTTACGTTTGTTAACTCCCACTCACTTCACTTTCGTCTTCCAGCAGCCACAACGGGCTGGCACGCCGCAAATCACCATCCTCGGCCGCCTGAACCAGCTGGGGCATCCCCGCATCGGTCTTACTGTCGCCAAAAAACACGTCAAACGCGCGCATGAACGCAATCGGATAAAACGCCTAACCCGCGAAAGCTTCCGTTTACGTCAGCACGAGTTACCGGCGATGGATTTTGTCGTAGTGGCCAAAAAAGGGATAGCGGATTTGGATAACCGCGCGCTGACGGAAGCTTTGGAAAAATTATGGCGTCGCCACTGTCGCCAGGCTCCCGCATCCTGATCGGGCTGGTGCGAGCTTACCAGCTCGTCATCAGTCCGCTGCTTGGGCCTCGTTGTCGCTTCCAGCCGACATGCTCTCATTACGCAATTGAGGCATTAAGCAGGTTTGGCATGATAAAAGGCAGTTGGTTAGCATTGAAACGCGTATTAAAATGCCACCCTTTGAACCCAGGTGGCGATGATCCCGTGCCGCCGAAACCCGACGATAACAGAGAACACTAACGATGGATTCGCAACGCAATCTTCTCCTCATCGCTCTGCTGTTCGTGTCTTTCATGATCTGGCAAGCCTGGCAAACGGACAATGCTCCGCAACCAGTCGCTCAGACCACGCAACAGACTTCGAACACTGCTACCGGTGATGCCGCAAGCTCAGCAGTTCCAGCCAGTGGCCAGGGTAAACTGATTACCGTTAACACTGACGTGCTGTCGCTGACCATCAACACCCGTGGTGGTGATATCGAGCAGGCTAAACTGTTGGCCTACCCGGACACTCTGGGTTCATCGACGCCATTCCAGCTGCTGGAAACCACACCGTCATTTGTTTACCAGGCGCAAAGCGGCCTGACTGGCAGAAACGGTCCGGATAACCCGGCAAACGGCGAACGTCCTCTGTTCCAGGCGGCGCAAGACAGCTACACCCTGCCAGAAGGCCAGGATGAGCTGCGCATTCCGCTGACCTTTACCGGTAAAGACGGTGCGATCTACACCAAGACTTTCGTGCTCAAGCGTAACCATTACGCAGTTGGCGTTGACTACAACGTTGACAACAAAGGCACAACTCCGCTGGAACTGACCCTGTTCGGCCAACTGAAGCAGACGACTGAGCTGCCTAAGCACCGTGACACCGGCAGCAACAACTTCGCTCTGCACACCTTCCGTGGTGCGGCGTATTCATCCAGCGATGACAAATACCAGAAGTACGCGTTCGATAAGGACGAGAACCTGAGTGTCACCACGCAAGGCGGTTGGGTTGCGATGCTGCAACAGTACTTCGCCACGGCTTGGGTACCGGCAACGCAGGGTAGCAACACCTTCTATACCGCCAAGCCTGGCGATAACCTGTCTACCATCGGCTTCAAATCTACGCCGGTAGTGGTGCAGCCTGGTGCGCAGCAACAACTGAATGCGACCCTGTGGGTTGGCCCAGAACTGCAAGATCAGATGGCCCAGCTGGCACCGCATCTGGATCTGACCGTAGATTACGGTTGGTTGTGGTTCATCTCCCAGCCGCTGTTCAAATTGTTGAAGTTCATCCACGGCTTTATCGGTAACTGGGGCTTCTCAATTATCATCATCACCTTCATCGTGCGTGGCATCATGTACCCGCTGACCAAAGCGCAGTACACCTCGATGGCAAAAATGCGCATGCTGCAGCCAAAATTGCAGGCGATGCGTGAGCGTATTGGTGATGACAAACAGCGCATGAGCCAAGAAATGATGGCGCTGTACAAGTCTGAGAAAGTGAACCCGCTAGGGGGTTGTCTGCCGCTGGTTATCCAGATGCCAATCTTCCTGGCGCTGTACTACATGTTGATGGGTTCCGTTGAGCTGCGTCATGCGCCGTTCGCCCTGTGGATCCATGACCTGTCGGCGCAAGACCCATACTACATCTTGCCAATCCTGATGGGCGTGACGATGTTCTTCATCCAGAAGATGTCGCCGACCACCGTGACTGACCCGATGCAGCAAAAAATCATGACCTTTATGCCGGTAATCTTCACAGTGTTCTTCCTGTGGTTCCCGTCTGGTCTGGTGCTGTACTACATCGTCAGTAACCTGGTGACCATCCTCCAGCAGCAGTTGATTTACCGCGGTCTGGAAAAACGTGGCTTACACAGCCGCGACAAGAAAAAAACCTAAGCGTATTGTAGGGGTTCGGCATGCCGAACCCTTGCAGTAACACCAAGAGGCGGTCATTAAGACCGCCTTTTTGCATATTGAATTGTCAGAGCCGCGTTACCCGACAGCGTTAAAGCTTGCAGGTTGGCGGCAACGGAACGCGTCCCCGAGAGCCTGGTAAGCCAGGTGACCGGGGTAAGAGAAGGCAGCCAACACCGCTGCAACTTGAAGGATAAAGGGTATATGAGCACTACTGATACCATCGTAGCCCAAGCCACCCCGCCGGGACGCGGCGGCGTCGGCATTTTGCGCATTTCCGGCCGTGGCGCCAAAGATGTCGCCCAAGCGCTGCTCGGCAAACTGCCCAAGCCGCGTTACGCCGATTATCTGCCATTCCGTGATGCCGATGGAGCGACGTTGGATCAGGGCATTGCATTGTGGTTCCCTGGCCCCCATTCGTTTACCGGTGAAGACGTGCTGGAACTGCAAGGCCACGGTGGGCCGGTTATTCTCGATCTGCTGCTAAAACGTGTACTGGCGTTGCCTGACGTGCGTATCGCACGGCCCGGGGAGTTCTCCGAGCGCGCATTCCTCAACGACAAACTCGATCTGGCACAGGCGGAGGCAATTGCCGACCTGATCGACGCCAGCTCAGAGCAAGCAGCACGTTCAGCAATGAACTCGTTGCAAGGGGCATTTTCTACCCGTATCCACCAGCTTGTGGAAGCACTCACTCACCTGCGAATCTATGTGGAAGCTGCAATCGACTTCCCTGATGAAGAAATCGACTTCCTGTCTGACGGTAAGATCGAAGCGCAACTCAACGGCGTCATGGCCGACCTGGACAGCGTACGTGCCGAGGCGCGCCAAGGCAGTCTGCTGCGTGAAGGTATGAAAGTGGTCATTGCCGGGCGACCAAACGCGGGCAAATCCAGCCTGCTGAACGCATTAGCTGGCCGTGAAGCCGCGATCGTCACCGATATCGCCGGCACCACACGCGATGTACTGCGCGAACATATTCACATCGACGGCATGCCGCTGCATATCATAGATACCGCCGGTCTGCGTGAAGCCAGTGACGAAGTTGAGCGTATCGGTATCGAACGTGCATGGAACGAGATCGAACAGGCAGACCGCGTCTTGTTTATGGTCGATGGTACGACCACCACCGCTACCGAGCCGGTAGAGATCTGGCCTGAATTTATGGCGCGTCTGCCACACCGCCTGCCCATTACCGTTGTGCGCAATAAAGCCGACATCACGGGTGAAACCTTGGGTATGACCGAAGTAAACGGCCATTCGCTTATTCGCCTGTCGGCGCGTACCGGTGAAGGTATCGATCTGCTACGTGATCACCTGAAGCAAAGCATGGGCTTTACCAGCAATATGGAAGGTGGCTTCCTGGCGCGCCGTCGCCATCTGCAGGCGCTTGAGCAAGCGGCACAGCATCTGGTAGAGGGTAAAGAACAGTTAGTGAGCGCTTACGCGGGGGAGCTGTTGGCCGAAGAACTGCGCCTGGCACAGCAGGCGTTAAGTGAAATCACCGGTGAATTTACCTCTGATGATCTGCTGGGACGCATTTTCTCCAGCTTCTGTATCGGTAAGTAAACAACCGCAGGTATTAACGATCGGAGCAGGCGACGCACTGCCGCCTGTTCCACCGTTGGCTTATCGCATAATGTCTGCGCGATATGTCACAGCCCCTTCAGAATAAGCGCTATATACTGAGCAATAAGGGATCCCCTCTCAGGAAAGAGCGAACATGCCGTTAACCATCAAGGTATTACTGGAAAACCGGCGTGCCGCTGGCGTAGACAAATCGCTAAAAGCGAAAGCCGGGTTGAGCCTGTGGATCCAGGATGAAACAGACGCGGTTTTGTTCGATACCGGCCCCGATGGCAGTTTTCTGCATAACGCAGCGCAAATGGGCGTCGACCTCTCCCGAATGACCGCAACGGTGCTTTCACACGGCCACTACGACCACTGCGGTGGCGTACCCTGGTTACCCGATAACAGTCGCATCATCTGCCACCCGCACATAGCTAATGAACGCCACTCAGCGGTAACATTTCTTGGATATACCAGGAAAATCAAAAAATTATCACTGAATATTGATTACTCACGCCATCACATGGAATACAGCAGTGAACCTCTGCATATCAGCGAGCGCTTTATATGGTCAGGGGAAATCTCGGTTACCCAACCGCAGGCCTATGGTGTGCTCAGTGGCAAAACGGAGTCTGTGGATTACGTGATAGACGAAGGTGTACTGATTTATAAATCTGACCGCGGATTGGTGATCATTACAGGCTGCGGACATCGGGGGATCGTTAACATCGTTCGTCACTGCCAAAAAATCACCGGGATAAATCAGATCCATGCGCTGATCGGCGGTTTTCATCTGCGCTGTGCGTCACCGCACACAATATGGCAGGTCAGACGGTTTCTAAACCAGCAAAAACCGGAAAAATTAATGGGATGCCATTGTACCGGTGCATGGGGCCGGCTATGGCTGCCGAAAGTGATTGCGCCAGCAACGGGAGAGACTTTCGTTCTGGAATAAATACCGTCTCCGGCGGCGGCCCCTCATGGCCTCCGCCCTCTTTCCTCACGGGAAAATACATAGCAAAAACCAATAAATAGGATAAAACGCATACTGTTTTTTGATGATAAATCCTAGGCTTATGCTTAATCTAATCCCCCAGCATTTTCAGTGAACCCTCTGTCATGGAGTGAATAATGGCGTGTCATTTTGCCCGATGGATCCCCACATCCACCGTATTGGATACCCGTAGACTCCCCACCGACGTGATTGCTGCAGCTACTGCTTTTTCCGTTAAACGCCGCCAGAGATTCCTGCAAGGGCGTGTTCTGCTCGCAGAAATGATGTTTTATCTTTACGGGCTACCGACACTCCCTCCTATTGCCACTACCCCCACCGGACGTCCTTGTTTTATCGACAATCATCTGCCCGATTTCAGTCTGGCCTATGCCAGCAATACGGTGGGAGTTTTACTCAGCGAAGAAGGCAAGGTTGGCCTGGATATTGAAGTGATGCGCGCACGCGGCGGGCAACATAAAGAGCTTCAGCACCAATATCTTACACCAGCTGAAAGTGCCTGGATAAGCGCGCAGTACGATAGACTGGAGGCAGAAACGCAACTGTGGAGCATCCGCCAGAGCGTGCTGAAACTTTCCGGCCAGGGCAACAGCGGCCAATCAACCCTACGTCTGCATCCTTTTTCCGGCCACCTGCGTTCCAGCACTACACCAGATGTCCATGTGATGAGCGACGCCGATGAGTATCTGAGCTGGGCCTGTGCCCACACTCCCGGCTTGGAACGCTTGGTGTGTTGGCAATATGCAGAACAGCAGGGCCTGCAAAAAGACGGCGAGATATCACCGCGCAACCCAGCCGTTTCAACGCGCTTCGTCAAACTGACCAGCCTGGCGACGCCTGGTTAAAAAGGGCGGAAATAGCGCAAAAACCAAGATAAAACTTTCTTTACCATATAAATTTCTTAATAAAAATGTAAAGTCAGCTAAATATTCAGAAATCGTCTATTCTCTCCGCACGCTTTGCCCTACTATCTTCAGGTGTTCTAAGCTGAATCTGTTCATTCGAAAGGGAGAATCACCATGTCAGACCAAGCATTAAAAATCGTCACTCTGCTCGGTAGTTTGCGCAAAGGTTCGTACAACGCGATGGTTGCGCACGCGCTGCCAAGCCTTGCACCACAAGGCGTCACCATTGAAGCGCTTCCTTCAATCCGTGATATCCCGTTATACGATGCCGATATGCAACAGGAAGAGGGTTTCCCCGCTACGGTGGAAGCCATTGCCGAGCAAATTCGTCAGGCTGACGGCGTTATCATCGTAACCCCGGAATATAACTATTCTGTGCCAGGCGGATTAAAAAACGCTATCGACTGGCTTTCTCGTCTGCCAAATCAACCCTTAGCCGGTAAACCAGTGGCCATTCAGACCAGTTCCATGGGGCCTATTGGCGGCGCACGATGCCAGTATCACCTGCGCCAGATTCTGGTATTCCTTGATGCCATGGTGATGAATAAGCCGGAATTTATGGGTGGCGTGATCCAAAATAAAGTGGATGCTCAGGCAGGTGAATTGATCGACCAAGGTACGCTGGACTTCCTGACCGGGCAGCTCTCCGCGTTCGGCGATTATATCCGCCGCGTGGAGTAAATGTTTTTTGACGCCCTCAGCAGAAAGCCGAATGGGGGCGTCACGCTAATGAGAGAACCATTGCCAACCCATTAAAAATAAAGTCATTACATTATGTATTTTTTCATTTTAGCCATATTACTGGCTTTCATCACCAGACCATTATTAGCCACAGAAATGCGCTACCCCGCCGGAGAAGAGCCCATCGCGCTGCCGGTACATAGCCCACTCAATGCTCAACTGTCGCGCACGGCTCAGAATCAGGAAGATAAAAAGATCGCAGCCATGTCGTTATATCTGACGCTCATGCGAGAAGACGGTCGCAACATCTGGGCCCCCTACCAGCTGGCGGCTTCGTCAGCGGAAAAAGGCCAAACCGAACTGGCAGAGCGGTACCTGCAGCTGAGCGCCGATCGCGGATTATGGTATTACTACAATCTGCTGGAAGACGACGCCTTCAATAGTATCCAACACAGCAGCACCTATCAGTCGATCTTGGCCGTTACCAAGGCCCGCTATCTGCAGCATGCGCATTGGTTTGAAGGCAAAGCCAGCTACGCCATTCCGGCTGGCACACCGCCCCCCGAAGGATGGCCAACGGTGGTATATCTGCATGCCTATGGCAAAAGTGCCGGTATATCTCCCGAGGAGCGCGTGCTGTTTAGTGAGATGGGCGTCGCCTATATTGAAATCAACGGCACCCAGATGCTGTCGGAAAACAGTTTCCGCTGGTCGAATTACAGTGACGAGAGCACCCAAAGCGCCATTCAGCGGGCACTGCAACCGTTAATAGTGGAATTAAAACTCAACCCACAACAGGTCTATCTGAGCGCTCGTGGCCAGGGAGCGCTGCATGCCGCCAATCTGTTAGCCAAGTACCCACAGCATTATGCTGGTGCTCTGTTAATTGCGCCTCAGGGCGAGATCAAACAGGCACAGCAATCTCTGGCGAAAAATAAACGGATGGTGGTGGTGTATTACGATCGGCAAAAATTTAGCGATCAAGCGCTGGCAATGCACTTTGCCAATCTGTTCAGCGAAGATAATCAGGTTGAGGCACTGCATTTTGCGCAGGGAGAGAACCCAGACGCGGGCTGGCAGGCACGCTTCAAACGGCCATTACAGTGGCTACTGAATCAGGCGCCGGATGCAACGCCTGACGCATAGAACACCGGGGCCGACGCTTGTCGACCCCGGTGGCATTAATGTCCGTCGACAAAGACAATCTTCAGCACAAACAACAGCGCGACAACGACCACGCATGGGCTGATTTCACGCCAGCGGCCGGTACCCAATTTCATCACACAGTACGAAATAAAACCGAGTGCGATACCTTCGGTAATCGAGAAACTGAACGGCATCATCACCGCAGTAACAAACGCCGGTACGGCTTCGGTCAGGTCATCCCACTTCACCCGTGCCAGGCTGGATGTCATCAGTACGCCAACGTAGATCAGCGCACCGGCAGCGGCATAAGCCGGAACCATACCCGCCAGCGGTGACAGGAAAATCACCAACAGGAACAAGATACCGGTCACCACTGCGGTCAGGCCGGTACGGCCACCGACAGAAACCCCGGCGGAACTTTCAATGTAGGCTGTAACGGAAGACGTGCCGACAAACGAACCTGCTACCGAGCTGATACTATCAACATACAGTGCCTGCTTCATGCGCGGGAACTTGCCTTTGTCATCGGTCAGCCCAGCCTTGTCAGTCACCCCGATCAGAGTACCGGAGGAGTCGAACAGGTTTACCAGCATGAAGGAGAAAATGACCCCTGCCAGACCAATGTTCAGCGCGCCTGCCAGATCAACCTGACCCACGACCGAAGTAATGTTCGGTGGCATGGAGAACAGACCGCCGTATTTCACATCACCCAATGCCCAACCGATCAGGGTTGTCACCACGATAGAAACCAGCACCGCCGCGTGGAAGTTACGCGAAGACAGCACAGCGATGATAAAGAAGCCCAGCGCACCTAACAGCACGTTGTGCGAGGTCAGGCTGCCTATGGTCACCAGCGTGTCCGGATTAGCCACCACGATACCGGCATTTTTCAGCCCCATCATGCCGATAAACAGGCCGATACCACTGGTAATCCCCACCCGCAGGCTCATGGGAATATTGGCAATCATCCAATAGCGGATACGGAAAATAGTCAGCAACAGTAAACCGACCGCGCCCCAGAAAATGGCTCCCATGCCAACCTGCCATGAAATGCCCATTGCACCCACGACCACAAAGGCGAAGAACGCATTGAGGCCCATCGCGGGTGCCAGCGCAACCGGCAGGTTTGCCAGCAAGCCCATCAAAATACTGCCGAAAGCGGCAATCAGACAGGTTGTGACAAACACGGCCTGCGTATCCATGCCCGCCGCGCCCAGAATTTGGGGGTTAACGAACACGATATACACCATAGTCAAAAAGGTCGTAATACCGGCAATCGTTTCCGTACGCGCCGTAGTTCCATGTTGCTTGAGTTTAAACACGCGCCCAAGCAAGCCTTGCTCAACGTCAAGGCCAGATACTGGTTTGCTCATTATCAGAATTCCGAAGAAGGGAATGGAGAGTCGCCGGCTATCCTATAACAAAAAGTAGGGGTTTTGACGCCGCTCACAGATTTTTTTCGCCGTCTTTACGGCTATAACCCTCAACAGATTGTATTTACTGAAATTGATAGGCAAACCGGGATTCTGCTGTCGTAATCGCATCCGATCTGGGTAAAGTGCCACTATCGCTGCTTAATTAAAGGACATGACGCTGATGAACCAGGTTCATGATCCGGCAGACCCAATGGAAAATATGCTTCAACATGCCGGTTACATTTTACGATGTTCTAAGGGGAATTAACTTAAACTGTCTGATAAACAAAAAAAGAGCTGTGCCGAACACATGAAACCGGGCAGTATTCAATCAGCGATCTGGCAGAGTTTTTTTCAATCTCACGGCCAATGGCGTATCGGATGCAGGCTCGCAGCAAGACAAGTGCATAGCGAATATCTATCAGAATAATAAGATGTGACCCATACCATCCCTTTTTTAAGGAAGACAGACGGTGTTTCGCCAGGAAGCGATTGATAATCAAAAAATGAAATGGCGCGGCCGGGCGCTTCTCCTCCCCGGAATCCCTTTTTGGCTCACTGCTGTGTTGTGTCTATTTTTTCTCGTCGCTTTTCTTACCTTCGTTATCGCTGGCACCTATACCCGGCGGGTCAACGTGACCGGCGAGATCAGTACCTATCCGCGCGCCGCCAATGTTTATTCCACTGTTCAAGGTGTGGTGGTCAAGCAATTCGTTATCGAAGGGCAAACGATCAAAGCCGGTGAACCCATTTACCAGATCGACGTCAGCAAAAGTACCCGTAGCGGCGTGGTTAGCGACAACCAGCGCCAGGACATAAATGGCCAACTGGCGCGCATTGCACAAATCATCAGCCGATTGGAAAGCAGCAAGCAAGCTACCCTCGCGATGTTGGAAAAACAAAAGGCACAGTATATCGCCGCGTTCACCCACTCCACCGACATCCTCCTGCGGGCACAGGAAGGGATACGTATCATGAAGGTGAACATGGATAACTACCGACACTATCAAACCAAGGGGCTAATCAACAAAGATCAATTGACCAACCAGGTGGCGCTCTATTATCAACAGCAGAACAACCTGCTGGGCCTCTCCGGCCAAAACGAGCAAAACGCCCTACAGATCACCACATTGGAAAGCCAGATCCATACCCAAGCCTCCGAATTCGATAACCGGATTTATCAGATGGAGTTACAACGCTACGAGTTGCAAAAGGAGCTGCAAAACATCGATGCCAGCGGAGTTATCGTCGTCCGCACGCTGGCAGACGGTTGCGTCGATTCACTGAGCGTCACGGTCGGACAAATGGTCAACGTCGGCGACAGCCTGTTGCAGGTGCTACCACATGACATTGATCACTATGCCCTGGTGCTCTGGGTACCCAACGATGCCATCCCCTACATTGCATCTGGAGATAAGGTCAATGTACGTTATGACGCCTTCCCGGCGGAAAAATTCGGCCAGTTCGCCGGTACGGTCTCCGTCATATCCAAAAGCCCGGCCTCACCGCAGGAAATGCTGACCTACCAGGGGGCACCCAAAACCGCACTGACCGCTGCCATACCCTACTACAAAGTGATTGTCAGACCGACGGAACAGGCCGTTGCCTACAACGGCAAACGTCTAAGCCTGGAAAACGGCATGAAGGCACAAAGCACTCTATTTCTGGAAAAAAGGAAGATTTATCAATGGATGCTATCCCCGTTCTACGACATGAAACACAGTGCGACGGGGCCAGTTAATGAGTAAACGCCGCTTTAAAAATTTGGTCAACCAATTGGATATGCGGCTGCGTCAACGCGTTCCGCTGGTTCATCAAACCGAAGCCTCTGAGTGCGGTTTAGCCTGCCTGGCGATGATTTGCGGCCACTATGGCAAGAACGTTGATCTGATTGCACTGCGACAGCAGTTTAATCTGTCGGCTCGTGGTGCCACGTTGTCCGGACTGACCGGCATCGCCGAACAACTGGGGTTGACCACCCGCCCCCTGTCACTGGATATCGACGAGCTTGGTGCCCTGAAAATGCCTTGCATACTGCACTGGGAGTTCAACCACTTTGTAGTGCTAGTGAGTGTTAAGCACAACCGTGCGATTTTACACGATCCGGCGCGTGGGCGTCGAATCGTGGGTATGACAGAGCTGTCGCAAAGTTTTACCGGCGTAGCACTTGAAGCTTGGCCCAGCAGTGCATTTAAAGCGCGCACTGAGCGCAACCAGTTCAGCCTCAGCACATTGATGGGTAGCGTGCACGGACTAAAGGGCACACTCGGGAAGATATTTTGCCTTTCAATGGTGATTGAGACCATCAACCTGGTAATGCCGATTGGCACGCAACTGATTATGGATCACGCGATACCCGCTGGGGATCGCGGACTGTTAACTATCATATGCATCGGCTTATTATTCTTTATTCTGCTGCGTGCAGCAGTCAGCATGGTACGCGCCTGGTCGTCGCTGGTCATGACAACGCTCATCAACGTTCAGTGGCAATCTGGACTGTTCAATCATTTGCTGCGTTTGCCGTTGGCGTATTTCGAACGGCGCAAATTAGGTGACATCCAGTCACGTTTTGGTTCACTCGATGCGTTGCATACCACCTTCACAGCCAGTGTCGTCGGCGCCATCATGGATAGCATCATGGTGATCGGCGTACTGGTGATGATGGTGCTGTACGGAGGATGGTTGACCTGGGTCGTACTGGCTTTCACAGCCCTGTACGTGCTACTGCGTTTGCTGACCTACGGCTACTACCGGCAGTTGTCCGAGGAATCATTGGTGAGAAACGCCCGGGCCGGCTCGTATTTTATGGAAACACTTTACGGCATCGCCACCGTCAAGATGCAAGGTATGACGGAAAGGCGCAGTGCCCACTGGCTTAACCTCGAAATCGACAGCATTAATACCGGTATACGAGTGACCAAGATGGACATGCTGTTTGGTGGTATCAACACCCTGATTGCCGCCTGTGATCAGGTGGTAATCCTGTGGTTGGGAACCAGTCTGGTGATCGGCAATCAGATGACTATTGGCATGTTCGTGGCGTTCAGTGCATTCAGGGGGCAGTTCTCTGATCGCGTGAGCTCATTAACCAACTTCTTGCTGCAGTTACGTATGATGAGCATGCACAACGAGCGTATTGCCGATATTGCCCTGCATTCGTGTGATAATCGCAAACCCGATCTCCCCTATGAAGCCCAACTGCAGCCGATTTCCCTCAGCACTCATGCGCTGAGTTATCGCTACGACAGTCAGTCACCAACCATTTTCAGCGCACTGAATATCACCATTGCGGCAGGAGAAAGCGTGGCAATAGTGGGGCCTTCCGGTGCAGGAAAAACGACCCTGATGAAGGTGTTGTGTGGGCTCTTTGCTCCCGACAACGGTAGAGTTGAGGTGAACGGTATCGACATTCAGCAATTGGGGATTAATAACTACCACAAGATGATCGCTTGCGTAATGCAGGACGATAAGCTGTTCTCGGGCTCTATCCGCGAAAATATCTGCGGATTTACGGATGTCGTGGATGAGAATTGGATGCAGGAATGCGCCCAAGCCAGCTATCTTCATGAGGTCATTATGCGCATGCCAATGGGGTATGAAACATTGATCGGCGAACTGGGCGAAGGGTTGTCTGGCGGACAAAAGCAACGCCTATTCATCGCCAGGGCCATTTATAAAAAACCTGGACTCCTGTTTATGGATGAAGCGACCAGTGCTCTGGACAAGGAGAGTGAGGCAATGGTAAATCAGGCTATACAGAATCTTAATATTACACGGGTTATCATTGCACACCGTGAAAGCACCATTGCGTCTGCAGAAAGAGTTATTGAATTAATATAGGATGGGTTTATATGGTTTACGATGAGGAATATATCAGAAGGCATAAAGATGTTTCTGGCTGCCTATCGATGACCTTACTCATGTATGGCGTTGCTTATATTATCAATGAATTACCAACCTCTATCCACTCAGCTTTAAATGGTAGTATTTATCCAGTATTGTTTCTGATTGAGTTTGCTATTATTGTACCTGTATATCTTACATTTTTCGTTAAAAGATCTGGGTTCGGGAAGGGGAAATTGAAAGCAGTAGATTTCTTTTTCTATCTGTCTATTATCGTTATTGTACAATTTTTAGTGTTACCACTAATGGGGATTAATGATAAAAAGCCGTCTGACATTTTTGAGGCTTCAGCATATACCCCCAGTGTAATCATAACATTATTATCTACTGTTTTTTTAGCGCCGATATATGAAGAGATGATTTTTAGAGGTTGCCTTTTTAAATTGATTCAACATTGGTTTAATAATACCATTGCAACAATAATCTTGAGCTCTGCTGCATTTGTTTATTTTCATTCGCAGTATGAAGACTATAGAATACTCATTGCATTGTTCTTAGTCTCAATAGTTTTTGGCGTTGCAAAGCAGAAATCCAATGGGATTGTCCTACCCATCACTTTACACATATCAATGAACTTAATTGTTATTTATTTATGAAAACCACTTTCTTTTTTACCTCTTGGGATTAAAACGCAAACCGTAAACACCATGAAAGTAAAGGGGAGTAAGTTATATGGGAATACCAAGTCATCTTGATTCGTTGCAACTTTCACCACATACTTTGTAAAATATTCAACCAGAAAAACAATCAGTAGTTTTACAATAACTGGAGAGGACTGAAGGAAATTCGTGACGTTATATTTCAACAATTTTCACCTCCTTAATAATAAGGCAAAGTCTTACCTTTGCCTTAAAAATCATTACCATTTATTACAGGTGCCTATACCTGCTGGAGTATGTGACACGCTAGGAGCTTCGTGCATACTCCCGCCTACTTTCCCACCAACATAGCCGCCAACACCAGCACCTACGGCCTTACCTGGACCCCCGCCTACTTTCCCGCCCAAATAGCCGCCAAGATAACTTCCTAACGATGAACCGACAGATTCCCCTAAGCCTGATTTGTTACCAGAATTTCCGTTAGAACCGTTATTTCTACCACCATTGTCACAACGATCGCCACCGTTATTACCTCGGCCGCCAGAAACATGATCGAGCATGGATGAGTCAAGAACCTTCATAAACAACTCCCTTTGATAATGGCCTATGTAAATTTATGTAAAGCGAGTAATTATTAATCCCTATGTGTAAATCTTTCAACGGGTTTGGTTAGAATATTTTATGTATTTTTGTTTATCCTTTATGCTTTTCGATACATCACCGCTTTAACCCGTCCTACTCGTTACATTAATTCTTTTGTTTTCATGATTAAAATCAATTTTTTATACAAAAAAACATCATTTAAGCAAGAGCATTACTTTTTATTTATAAATAAAAAATATGCAGAGATATTTAACGTTTTTTACTTGCAACCCCAGACCAAAAATTTTGACGATCTGGCGCAGCTGCCCGCGCTGTGGCGCGAGCGGGGTTGGCAGCTAACGGCAGATTAACTGGCTGGTAGCGGTGGTTTATTGCGCCACCAGCGCCATGACCGTTTCAGCGCTCGGGTCTGTGGGCTGAAGCGGCGGTTGGCCGCGTTGGCCAGCAAATCCAGCGCCAGACAAAACACGAAGTACACCCATGCGACAAACAGGAACACTTCCATCGGGTACACCATGCTGCGGTTATTGACCTGAGTCGCCAAGAAGGTCAGTTCTCCGACGCCGACGATATAAGCCAGGGAGGTGTCTTTGATCAACGAAATCCATTGGTTGATAAACGACGGCACCATCATACGCAGCGCCTGCGGCAGCACGATCATGCGCAGTGTTTGCCAACGGGTCAGCCCCAGTGACAAGCCGGCTTGCCACTGCCCAGCGCCGATAGCGACAATGCCGGCCTTCACCGCATGGGCCAAATACGCGGAGGCGATCAGCGCCAACGCGCATACCACGGTGGTGATTTCCGGGATATCGACGCCAAACACCATCGGCAATAAGAAATAGGTCCAGAAAATCAGCATGATCACCGGGATGGCGCGGAAGAAACCCAACACCGCCGCCAGCAAGCCAGCCGCCACACCGCGCGACATTGCCAATGCCACGCCCAGCAGCGTGCCGAGAATGGCCGAGGCCACACCGGCCATCAGACTGATCGCCAGCGTCAGCGCCGCACCGCCCAATGGCCCGTCGGGCCAGGTTCCCCACAGCAGATAGCCCAGGTTGTCATGAATAATGCTGAAATCCATCTTAATGTCCTCTCAGCGGCTTGCGCTGCTGTCGCCACATTCCCCAGCCTTCCAGCAAGGCAATGATGGCGATGTACAACACCGTCGCCACACCAAATGCCTGGAAGGTGCGTAGTGTCTCAGTTTCCACCTGACGCGAAGCATAAGACAGTTCGGCCACGCCGATCGCCATCGTCAACGAGGAGTTCTTTATCACGTTCATATACTGACCCAGCAGCGGCGGCATGGCGATGTTTAGCGCCTGCGGCAACACCACATAACGCATAGCCTGCCAGCCGGTTAATCCCAGCGCATTGGCCGCATATTTTTGCCCACTGGCAACGCCACGAATACCGGATCGGATCTCTTCGGCGATAAAGGCGCTGGAGTACAACGTCAGGCCAAAGAAACCGGCAAGAAATTCAAACGACGGCCATTCAAGCGGGCCAATGTGATGTGAGGTGTTAAGCCATTGCATTGTGGCTGAAGGCAGGATCTGCCCGGCGGCGAAATACCAGAAGAACAGCTGTACCAGAAGCGGCGTATTGCGAAACAACGAACTGTAGCCCATCGCCAGCCATCGCAATGGGCGCAGGTGGCTGTCACGCATCGTCGTCAGTAAAAAACCCAACAACGTGGCGGCCAGGCTCGCACAGGCAGAAAGCCACAGCGTCAACAGAAAACCCTGCCACAGCCAGTTTAGGTATTGCGGCGCCAGCAACCAGTCCAGATTCATGGTCAATCCTTGTCTTACAAAATGCGTCAGGGGCGCAGCAAGCTGCGCCCCTACAAACAGATCTCAGCCCCGCAAAAAATCAGGCCTTCGGCTGTTGATCCAACGGCGCGATTTTGAAATCGCCGCGCGGCTGTGCGGTTTTGGTTTCCGGTCCGAACCAGCGATCGTAGATCTTCACCGCTTCGCCGTCTTTTTCCAGCGCGATCAGCGTGTCATTAACCGTGGCCGTCAGGCGATCTTCCCCTTTTGGAATACCGACGCCCTGGTACTCTTTGGTAATGCTGAACGGGGATATTTCGAAGTCCGCTTTCTGCGCGGCCGGCAGGTTGCCTAACAGGCCCACCAGCTTGGCGTCATCCTGGGTGATTGCCTGCACGTTGCCGTTACGCAACGCAACGAACGCCAGCGGTGTGTCATCGTAGGAGATCACTTTCGCCGTTGGATAATGCTCACGCAGCGTGATTTCCTGCACTGTCCCCTTGTCCGCACCGATACGCAGCTTTTTGATATCTTCCGGGGATTTCAGCACGCCTTTATGGGCAATAAATTTCTGGCCGGTAGCAAAATAGGGTACGCTGAAGTTCACTTCCTTGGCGCGCTCATCGGTAATGGTGAAATTGGCGGCGATCAGATCGACCTTTTTCGAGACCAATAAAGGAATACGGTTAGCTGGATTGGTGGCACGCAGCTCCACCTTTACACCCAGCGCTTTACCAATCGCATCGGCCACATCAACGTCATAACCCACCAGCTTTTTAGTTTGCGGATCGATATAACCGAACGGCGGGTTACTGTCGAATACCGCGATACGCACTACGCCAGCTTTCTTGATGTCGTCGAGTTTGTCCGCATGCGCGGCACCGGTAGCGAGGCTGGTCAAGCTGGCTAATAACGTTAAGGCCAAAACGCGATGTTTCATGGGAAGCTCCTAAGGGGTTGATGTCCTGCTGGCTGCTACGCTAGCAAGACCCACTTAGGTCAGGAAATAATATAAAAAGCTATATTTATAACCATTTTGTATTTAAGGGTTTTAAACGGCATAAAGGCGCAGTTTTCTGCGCCTTTATAGGGTAACTCGCGAAGAGAATTACTCTTTTTTCTCGTCTGTACCGTCGGAAGACAACAGTTTTTCCAAGGCATCACCACCAATATGGCGGAAGTCCTGGCCTTTCACGAAGTAGAAGATGAATTCGCAAATATTCTGGCAACGGTCACCGATACGCTCAATAGAACGTGCGCAGAACAATGCAGTCAGCACGCTTGGAATAGTGCGTGTGTCTTCCATCATATAAGTCATTAACTGGCGTACAATGCCTTCATATTCCTGATCGACTTTTCTGTCTTCGCGATAAATTCGGATCGCTTCGTCCAGATCCATGCGCGCAAAGGCATCCAGCACATCATGCAACATCTGCACGGTATGGCGGCCAAGAGACTCCAGACTGACCAGCAGAGGCTGGTGCTGGTGCGAGAATTTCTCCAGTGCCGTGCGACAGATTTTGTCTGCCACATCGCCGATACGCTCCAGCTCAGAGATAGTTTTGATGATCGCCATCACCAAACGCAGGTCGCTGGCGGTCGGCTGGCGTTTGGCAATGATGCGCACACAGGCCTCATCGATTGCCACTTCCATCATATTGACCTTGGCGTCGCCTTCGATCACCCGCTTGGCCAACTCACCGTCCTGGTTATGCATCGCGGTAATGGCGTCAGTCAGTTGCTGTTCCACCAGCCCACCCATGGTCAACACCTGGGTACGGATGTGCTCAAGTTCTGCGTTGAACTGGCCGGAAATGTGTTTATTTAAATTCAGGTTATCCATGATGCATCCTATCAACCATAACGGCCAGTGATGTAGTCTTCGGTCTGTTTTTTCTGTGGCGCGGTGAACAGGGTATCAGTATCACTGAACTCGATCAGTTCGCCCAGATACATAAATGCCGTGGAATCAGAACAACGCGCGGCCTGCTGCATGTTGTGAGTGACGATCACCACGGTGTAGTCAGACTTCAGCTCGCTGATCAGCTCTTCAATTTTACCGGTGGAAATCGGATCCAGCGCCGAGCAGGGTTCGTCCAGCAATAAGACGTCAGGGCGAATAGCAATCCCGCGGGCGATGCACAAACGCTGTTGCTGGCCACCAGACAGGCTATAACCGCTCTGGTGCAGCTTGTCTTTGGTCTCGTTCCACAGCGCTGCCTTGGTCAGAGCCCATTGCACGCGCTCATCCATATCGGCACGCGAGAGCTTTTCAAACAGACGTACACCGAAGGCGATATTGTCGTAAATCGACATTGGGAACGGTGTCGGTTTCTGGAACACCATGCCAACCTTGGCGCGCAGCAGGGCGATATCCGAGTTATCCGTCAGAATATTTTGCCCATCCAGCAGGATGCCGCCTTCAGCACGCTGCTCGGGGTATAACTGATACATCTTGTTGAAGGTGCGCAGCAGGGTAGATTTGCCGCAGCCGGACGGACCGATAAACGCGGTGACCTTGTTTTTGGCGATATCCAGCGTGATGTTTTTCAGCGCATGGAATTTGCCATAGTAGAAGTTCAGATCGCGTACCTGAATTTTGCTGCTGGAAGCGTCAGTAACCATACTCATCAAGACTTCTCTCTTTTCATCAGCGCCGCCATGGCAGCGCTCAAAATTTTATGAATGCTTTTGCTTGGCGAAAACCACACGCGCCAAGATATTCAGTAGCAGTACGCACAGGGTAATCAACAGCACCCCTGCCCAGGCCAGCTCTTGCCATTCGGCAAACGGGCTCATGGCGAATTTGAAAATAGTCACCGGTAAGTTGGCGATCGGCTGCATCAGGTCTGTGCTCCAGAACTGATTCGACAGCGAGGTAAACAGCAGCGGTGCTGTTTCCCCGGCAATACGCGCAATCGCCAGCAGCACACCGGTGATGATGCCGGAAACCGACGCTTTCAACGTGATGGCGGAAATCATGCGCCATTTCGGCGTACCCAGCGCGTAGGCAGCCTCACGCAGCGTATCCGGTACCAGCTTCAGCATATTCTCGGTGGTTCGGATAACGATCGGCACCTGCAACAGCGCCAGCGCGATGATCCCAGCCCAGCCGGAGAAGTGCTGCATCTTCGCCACCACGATGGTGTACACGAACAGGCCCACGACGATCGACGGTGCTGATAGCAGAATGTCGTTAATAAAACGGATCACCTCTGCCAGCCAGGATTTACGGCCATATTCCGCCAGGTAAATGCCAGCCATGATGCCCAACGGCGTACCGAACACGGTAGCCCACAGGATCAGCAGACCGCTGCCGGCGATGGCGTTCGCCAGACCGCCGCCTGCGGTGTTCGGTGGCGGCGTCATTTCGGTGAACAACGCCAGCGACATGCCATCAATGCCTTTGGTCACGGTAGAGAACAGGATCCACACCAGCCAGAACAGGCCAAAGGCCATGGTCGCCATCGACAAAAACAGCGCCAATCGATTCTTCTGGCGGCGCCATGCCTGCATTTTGCGGCGGCTTTCTAACAGCGCCAGGTCGTTTTGCATTTCCATAGTCGCCACGTTAGCGTCCCTCATTCTTGGCCAGACGCATAACCATCAACTTCGACAGCGCCAGGACGATAAAGGTGATAACAAACAGAATCAGCCCCAGCTCCATCAGCGCTGCGGTGTGCACCCCTGATTCTGCTTCAGCGAATTCGTTGGCCAGTGCCGAGGTGATGCTGTTACCCGGCATATACAGTGAAGCACTGTCGAGCTGATAGGTGTTACCGATGATGAAGGTCACGGCCATCGTTTCGCCCAGCGCGCGGCCCAAGCCGAGCATCACGCCCCCGATCACACCATTCTTGGTAAATGGCAGCACGATACGCCAGATCACTTCCCAGGTGGTGCAGCCGATGCCGTAGGCCGACTCTTTCATCATCACCGGGGTTTGTTCGAACACGTCGCGCATTACCGCGGCGATGTAAGGAATAATCATAATCGCCAGGATCACCCCAGCAGCCAGAATACCGATACCGAATGCCGGGCCAGAGAACAGCTCACCGACAATAGGGATACCCGACAAAACGTCGCCGACCGGGGTCTGGAAATATTTGGCAAACAGCGGGGCAAACACGAACAGGCCCCACATGCCGTACACAATACTCGGGATTGCTGCCAGCAATTCAATGGCGATACCCAGCGGGCGTCTCAACCAGTTAGGTGCCAGCTCGGTCAGGAACAACGCAATACCAAAGCTGACAGGCACGGCGATAATCAGAGCAATCAGCGAGGTGACAACGGTGCCGTAGATAGGTACCAATGCACCGAATTGCTCAGCAGGTGCATCCCACTCTTTTGTCCACAGGAAGGAGAAGCCGAATTTCTGCATGCTCGGCCAGGAGGCAAAGATCAGTGAAACAATAATGCCGCCCAGCAACAATAGGGTAATCAGCGCTGCCAGTTTTACCAGCGCGCTGAAGATAACGTCACCATTTTTACTCGGTGCTTTAATGGTCGGCTTGTACTCAGCCATAGATCACTCTCTATTTTAACCCTGGCAGGCCCAACATGGGTTAGACCCTGAAAACTGAGTGGGGCGCGCTGAAACACGCGCCCCTGCGTTGTTAGTACAGCGCTTTACCTGAACTGTCTTTTACGTTGGATTTCCATGCTGCGCGCACCTGCTCGATAACTTCGTTCGGCAGAGTAGCGTAATCCAGGTCATTAGCCTGTTTGGCGCCCGTTTTGTATGCCCAGTCAAAGAACTTCAGGACTTCAGTGCCCTGAGCTGGGTTTTTCTGCTCTTTGTGCACCAGAATGAAGGTGGTGGACGTGATTGGCCACACATTGTCGCCTTTCTGGTCAGTCAGATCCTGAGCGAAGGTTTTGCTCCAATCCACGCCTTTGGCGGCAGCGCTGAAGCTCTCTTCTGTTGGGCTAACGGCTTTGCCGTCGGCAGAAATCAGCTTGGTGTAAGCCAGGTTATTTTGCTTGGCGTAAGCGTATTCAACGTAACCGATAGAGCCTGGCAGACGTTGTACGAAGGCTGCGATGCCGTCGTTACCCTTGCCGCCCAGACCGGTTGGCCAGTTAACGGTAGAGCCTGCACCGATTTTCTCTTTCCACTGTGCGTTGGCTTTTGACAGGTAGCTGGTGAACACGAACGAAGTGCCTGAACCGTCAGCGCGGCGGACAACGGCAATGTTCTGATCCGGCAGCTTAACGCCTGGGTTCAGTTTGGTGATCGCCGGGTCGTTCCATTTCTTCACGTTACCCAGGTAGATATCGCCCAGGGTTTTGCCGTCCAGGATCAGTTCGCCGGATTTGATACCCGGAATATTCACCGCCAGTACGACGCCACCGATCACGGTAGGGAACTGGAACAGGCCATCAGCAGCCAGTTTTTCGTCCGTCAAAGGCGCATCAGAAGCACCAAAGTCAACGGTGTTGGCAACGATTTGCTTCACGCCGCCAGAAGAGCCGATGCCCTGATAGTTAACTTTGTTGCCGGTTTCTTTCTGATAAGAATCTGCCCACTTGGCATATACCGGAGCGGGGAATGTCGCACCTGCACCGGTCAGGCTAGCAGCAGCGAACGCGGACACGGCGGTCAGGGAGAAAGTCGCTGCCACAATACTGGCGACGGTGGTACGCATCAGTTTCATAATCCCTCCTAATGGGATATTTAAAAATCGACTTCGAGTCGTTTTCATCAGAGTAAGTATTGCTGCAGGAGGGAAAATAGGACAGTTTGGTGACAGTAAAATGTACGAAATATGACAGTTATATTACAACGCAAAAAGAAACACAGTAATCAAATAAAAATCATGCAGTTAAAGACAAAAACACGCAATAATTAATCAATAAAAAAACACATTACATCTCATCTATCCGCTTGAATATGACAACTTTTATCCCGGCTGTCGCATCATTGTCATATTTGATTAGGCCATGAAAAAAGCCGGCGCAGTGGCCGGCTTCCAGAGTCTAACAAAGAGGGATTACTCTACTGTGACAGACTTCGCCAGGTTACGCGGCTGGTCAACGTCGGTGCCTTTGATCAGCGCAACGTGGTAAGAGAGCAACTGCAACGGCACGGTGTAGAAGATAGGAGCCACGATCTCTTCAACATGCGGCAACGGGATGATGGTCATGCCTTCGCTGCTGACGAAACCGGCGTCCTGATCGGCAAACACGTACAGCTGGCCGCCGCGCGCGCGCACTTCTTCAATGTTGGACTTCAGCTTTTCCAGCAGTTCGTTGTTTGGCGCAACCACGATCACTGGCATATCGGCGTCGATCAACGCCAGCGGGCCGTGTTTCAATTCACCGGCAGCATAGGCTTCCGCGTGAATATAGGAGATCTCTTTCAGCTTCAGCGCCCCTTCCATCGCGATAGGGTACTGATCGCCACGGCCCAGGAACAATGCGTGATGCTTGTCGGAGAAACCTTCCGCCAGCGCCTCGATGCTCTTATCCATCGACAGCATCTGTTCGATACGTGCCGGCAACGCCTGCAGGCCATGCACAATGTCATGCTCAACGCTTTCTGCCATGCCTTTCAAACGGCCCAAACGCGCCACCAGCATCAGCAATACCGCAAGCTGGGTGGTGAAGGCTTTGGTCGAAGCAACGCCGATCTCTGTACCGGCTTTGGTCATCAGCGCCAAATCGGACTCACGCACCAGTGAAGAACCGGCCACGTTGCACACCGCCAGCGACCCCAGATACCCCAGTTCTTTCGACAGGCGCAGCGCCGCCAGCGTATCGGCGGTTTCACCGGACTGCGACAGCGTAATGATCAGGCTACCTGGACGCACGGCAGACTTGCGGTAACGGAATTCGGATGCAATTTCGACGTCGCAAGGGACGCCAGCCAGGGATTCGAACCAATAACGCGCAACCATCCCGGAGTGGTAAGACGTCCCACAGGCGATAATTTGCACGTGCTGAACCTTCGACAGCAGTTCGTCGGCACGCGGGCCCAGCTCGCTCAGGTTGATTTGGCCATGGCTGAAACGCCCTTCAAGGGTATTCTTCAACGCCAGCGGCTGTTCATAGATCTCTTTTTGCATGTAATGGCGGTAAGCGCCTTTATCACCCGCATCGTACTGCACCTGGGATTCAATCTCAGGACGCTCAACGGCGTTGCCCTGCTTATCGAAAATGCTCACGCTGCGGCGGGTCATTTCTACCACGTCACCTTCCTCAAGGAAGATAAAGCGGCGGGTAACCGGCAACAGTGCCAACTGATCGGATGCCAGGAAGTTTTCACCCACGCCACGACCGATAACCAACGGGCTTCCGGAACGTGCGGCCACCAGCACGCTTGGGTCACGGCTGTCCATCACCACGGTACCATAAGCGCCGCGCAGCTGAGGGATCACACGCTGAACGACTTCCAGCAAAGTGCCACCCTGGCGCTGCTCCCAATGCACCAGGTGAGCAATAACCTCGGTGTCGGTCTCGGAGCTGAAGTGATAACCGCGTTCGATCAGCAGTTCACGCAGCGGTTCGTGGTTTTCGATAATGCCGTTATGCACTACCGTAATGTAATCAGAAACATGCGGGTGCGCGTTAGCTTCGGTAGGTTCACCGTGCGTTGCCCAGCGGGTGTGAGCAATACCAGTGCCCCCATGCAATTCATGTTGTTCTGCGGCTTCGGCCAGTTTATTCACTTTGCCTACGCGGCGTAAGCGGTTGACGCTCCCTTCCGCGTCCACCACAACCAAACCCGCTGAGTCGTAGCCACGGTATTCAAGTCGGCGTAACCCTTCCAACAGAATTTCTGCAATATCACGTTGCGCTACTGCGCCTACAATTCCACACATTAGTTGTATTCCTAATTAAACGCCTTTCGGGGCGCTTTCGATGTCTTGACCTGATTTTGCCGGTTATTACCGTGCTTCCCCGAGCCTGTAGATGGTGGGGATTATCCTCTTCATCTTTCGCGCTGCTGCGTTGTTGGCTACGAGTGCTCATCCCAGTCACTTAGCGAACTAAGCTCCTGGGAATTCACACTCTTGCCGCCTAGCAGCAACGCAAAATCTATTGAGGACTTTTATGTTTTGTATTGGGCTCGTAAGCAGAGCCCAACGCAAAACACACTCGTTATTTCTTCTTCACCGGGCGCTGCCAGCCCTGAATATGCACCTGCTTGACGCGGCTCAGCACCAGTTCGTCATCAGCGATATCACGGGTTACTGTAGTACCGGCAGCAATCGTCGCGCCTTTACCCACAGAGACCGGTGCCACCAGTTGGGTGTCAGAACCGACAAACACACCGTCGCCGATAAGGGTTTTATGCTTGTTGGCGCCATCGTAGTTGCAGGTGATGGTTCCGGCACCGATATTTACATCATCGCCAATCTCGGCGTCGCCAAGGTAACTCAAATGACCTGCTTTTGAGCCTTTGCCCAAGCGCGCCTTTTTCATTTCTACGAAGTTACCGACATGAGCACCGACAGCCAGCTCAGCCCCAGGACGCAGGCGAGCAAAAGGACCCACGGTACATTCAGCGGCCAACACCGCGTCTTCCAACACGCTGTACGGACTGATCTCGCAATCATCGCCGATCACGCAGTTTTTCAACACGCAGCCGGCACCGATTTTCACGCGATCTCCCAGCTTAACCGACCCTTCAATAATAACGTTGGCATCAATAGAGATATCACGACCGTGCACAAGTTCCCCACGGAGGTCAAAACGCGCCGGATCCAGCAGCATTACGCCCGCCAACAACAACTTTTCAGACTGTTCTGCCTGATAAATACGTTCAAGCCGCGACAACTGCAGGCGGTTATTCACACCTTCTACTTCGCTCAGGCGCGATGGGTGCACCGCTTCAATTTTCTTACCGTCAGCATGAGCCAACGCAATAATATCGGTGATGTAGAACTCACCCTGCGCGTTGTCGTTGTTCAGCATCCCCAGCCAGCGTTTTAGATCGCCGCCATTAGCCACCAGGATACCGGTGTTGATTTCATTAATTTGGCGCTGGGTTTCGCTGGCGTCCTTATGCTCGACAATCCCCACCACTGCATCGTTCTCACGCACGATTCGGCCGTAGCCGCTTGGGTCAGCCAGTTTCACCGTCAGCAAGCCAATGCCACCTTGTGGCTTCGCGGCCATCAAGCGTTGCAAGGTATCGACAGAAATCAGCGGGACATCGCCGTACAACATCAGCACGTCTTCGTCATCGGCAAAATGTGGTGCAGCCTGTTGCATGGCATGACCCGTACCCAATTGCTCGGCCTGTAACACCCAGTTCAGTGCGCCGTCAGTCAACGTACTTTTCAGCAGATCGCCGCCGTGGCCATATACCAGATGGACATTTTTCGCGCCCAATTTCATTGCGGCATCAATGACGTGCTGCACCATGGGCTTACCGGCTAATGGATGTAACACCTTGGGAAGATCGGAATACATGCGTGTTCCCTTGCCCGCGGCGAGGATCACCACACTCATTGTGCTGTTAGACATAAGCTACCTGATAACTCCATTTTAATAGACGAAAGTAGAACCTTTTAGTGACGATATTACTACATATTTCTCTTCACGAACCCGGCCCAGACCATGGGGCACTAAGCACGCCGCCGCTAAGACGCTCACAGCCCAGAGATTGGCAGAACTGTCGGCGATCGGAGACATTTTTAGCCTCTATAACCGGTTATAACACCACTGTGCCAACCTGGCTGAAATGCTTATTTTAAAGCAAAAAAAAAGCGACCAAATAGGCCGCTTTCTTAATTTTGACTGCGTTATAAACGAGCCAAAATATTACATCGTTCTTCTGGTGAGCTCGATAACGCGCAATTTTGCGATCGCTTTCGCCAGTTCTGCAGATGCCTGAGCATAGTCGACATCGCCATGAGAGCTGTTGATATGTTCTTCAGCTTTACGCTTAGCTTCCAACGCTCTCGCTTCGTCGAGGTCCGTTCCACGGATAGCAGTGTCAGCCAGCACGGTGACCACGCTCGGTTGTACCTCAAGGATACCGCCGGACAGGTAGATGAACTCTTCTTCACCGTGTTGTTTAACAATACGTACCATGCCAGGCTTGATGGCAGTCAGCAGCGGCGCATGGCCAGGGAAAATCCCCAGTTCGCCTTCGCTACCTGTCACCTGGATCTTTTGTACCAGGCCGGAAAACATATGTTTTTCCGCGCTGACTACATCCAGATGGTAAGTCATAGCCATATCACCCTCCTCTCAAGGCGTTACAGTTTCTTGGCTTTTTCCACTGCTTCTTCAATGGCGCCAACCATGTAGAACGCTTGTTCAGGCAGGTGGTCATAGTCGCCGTCCATAATGCCTTTGAAACCACGGATGGTGTCTTTCAGCGATACGAACTTGCCCGGAGAACCGGTGAAGACTTCTGCCACGAAGAACGGCTGAGACAGGAAGCGTTGGATTTTACGCGCACGGGATACGACCAGTTTGTCATCTTCTGACAGCTCGTCCATACCCAGGATTGCGATGATATCTTTCAGTTCCTGGTAGCGTTGCAGAATGGACTGCACGCCACGCGCTACATCGTAGTGCTCCTGGCCAACTACCAGCGGATCCAACTGACGGCTGGTGGAATCCAGCGGGTCAACGGCCGGGTAGATACCCAGAGAAGCGATATTACGGCTCAGTACCACGGTTGCATCCAAGTGAGCAAAGGTGGTGGCTGGTGACGGGTCAGTCAAGTCATCCGCAGGAACGTAAACGGCCTGTACGGAGGTGATAGAACCGGTCTTGGTAGAGGTGATACGTTCTTGCAGAACGCCCATCTCTTCCGCCAGCGTTGGCTGATAACCTACCGCAGATGGCATACGGCCCAGAAGTGCGGACACTTCGGTACCGGCCAGGGTATAACGGTAAATGTTGTCAACGAACAGCAGAACGTCGCGGCCTTCATCACGGAATTTCTCCGCCATGGTCAGACCGGTCAGAGCAACGCGCAGACGGTTACCCGGTGGCTCGTTCATTTGGCCGTAAACCAGGGATACTTTGTCCAGTACGTTGGAGTCGTTCATTTCGTGGTAGAAGTCGTTACCCTCACGAGTACGCTCACCCACGCCTGCAAACACGGAATAACCGGAGTGCTCGATCGCGATGTTACGGATCAGCTCCATCATGTTTACAGTTTTACCCACACCCGCACCACCGAACAGACCGACTTTACCGCCCTTAGCGAACGGACAGATCAGGTCCATAACCTTGATACCGGTTTCCAGCAGGTCCTGGGAGTTGGACAGATCTTCGTAGCTTGGCGCCGGACGGTGAATCGCCCAACGTTCTTCTTCGCCGATGTCGCCTTTCATGTCGATTGGTTCACCCAATACGTTCATGATACGGCCCAGGGTAGCTTTACCTACCGGTACTTCAATTGGGTGTTCCAGATCGTTCACTTTCAGACCGCGGCGCAGACCATCTGAGGTCCCCATCGCGATACAGCGAACTACGCCACCGCCCAACTGCTGCTGAACTTCCAGCACCAACTTCTCGGTACCGTTTTCTACCTCAAGAGCATTGTACACTTTTGGTACGGCATCCTGAGGGAACTCGACGTCCACTACGGCGCCGATTACCTGGATAATCTTTCCAGTAGCCATCTTGAATCCTCTACGTAATTCGTTTACCCGGCCTAGTTCAAACTGCTGGTGCGTTGACTGTCTTATCTCACCCCAGTGGCTTACTTTAGTAAGCGCCTGGGGACGTGCCAGTTGTCGCCTTCCCGCAATCTGAACGATTTAGGGTAATAACCTGGTTAAACCGCGGAGGCTCCCGAAACGATCTCGGTGAGTTCCTGAGTGATGCTGGCCTGACGAGCCTTGTTGTATACCAACTGCAGCTCTTTGATCAGGCTACCGCCGTTATCGGTTGCGGCTTTCATCGCTACCATTCGTGCGGCCTGCTCGCTGGCCAGGTTTTCCACGACGCCCTGATAAACCTGCGATTCCACATAGCGGCGCAGCAAGGTATCAAGCAGCACTTTTGGATCGGGTTCATACAGGTAATCCCAAGATTTTTTCTTCAGCTCACCGTCATCGGAAGGCGGCAACGGCAGCAGCTGAACGATCTGCGGTTCCTGGGACATCGTATTGATAAATTTGTTACTGACAATGTACAGCTTGTCCAAACGACCTTCGTCGTAGGCTTGCAGCATCACTTTCACCGGTCCGATCAGGTCTGACAGGGAAGGTTTATCCCCCATGCCGGTGACCTGGGCAACAACGTTACCGCCAACGGAACCAAAGAAAGAAGCCGCTTTAGAGCCAATCAGCGCCAAATCAACTTCAACGCCTTTTTCGGACCAGCCTTTCATCTCTGCCAACAGACGCTTGAACAGGTTGATGTTCAAGCCGCCACAGAGACCACGGTCAGTCGACACCACCAGATACCCGACGCGCTTAACGTCACGCTCATCCAGGTACGGGTGCTTATATTCCAGATTACCCAGAGCAAGGTGACCAATCACTTTGCGCATGGTCTCTGCATAAGGACGGCTGGCCGCCATGCGTTCCTGCGATTTACGCATTTTGGAGGCGGCGACCATTTCCATCGCTTTAGTGATCTTTTGCGTGTTTTGCACGCTCGCGATCTTACTACGTATCTCTTTTGCGCCGGCCATCTCTGCTTCTCCTCATTGCCAGACGGCCTGCTGTCTTTCAACTGCAGGCCGCTGAGCGTTACCAGGACTGGGTTTTCTTGAAGGTCTCGAGGATGCCTTTCAGCTTGCCCTCGATCTCATCATTGAAATTGCCAGTTTGGTTGATGTGGTTCAGCAACTCGGCATGCTCGCGGTCTGCGTAAGCAACCAGCGCGGCTTCGAAGCTCACGACTTTCGCGACTTCAACGTCGTTCAGGTAGCCACGTTCTGCGGCAAACAGGACCAGAGACTGTTGTGCGACGGACATCGGCGCATACTGTTTCTGTTTCAGCAGCTCGGTCACTTTCTGACCGTGGCTCAGCTGTTTGCGGGTCGCATCATCCAGATCGGAAGCGAACTGAGAGAACGCAGCCAGTTCACGATACTGTGCCAATGCGGTACGAATACCACCGGACAGTTTTTTCATGATCTTGGTTTGCGCTGCACCGCCCACACGGGATACAGAGATACCCGGGTTAACTGCCGGACGAATACCGGAGTTAAACAGGTTGGATTCCAGGAAGATCTGACCATCGGTAATCGAGATTACGTTGGTCGGAACGAACGCGGAAACGTCACCCGCCTGGGTTTCAATGATTGGCAGAGCAGTCAGTGAACCGGTTTGGCCTTTGACTTCACCTTTAGTGAAGGCTTCAACATACTCGGCGTTAACACGCGCAGCACGCTCCAGCAAACGGGAGTGGAGGTAGAATACGTCGCCTGGGTAAGCTTCACGACCTGGTGGACGACGAAGCAGCAGGGAAATCTGACGGTAAGCAACGGCCTGTTTGGACAGGTCATCATAAACGATCAGCGCGTCTTCACCGCGGTCACGGAAGTATTCGCCCATCGCACAACCTGCATACGGTGCCAGGTATTGCAATGCAGCAGATTCAGACGCGGTAGCAACCACAACGATGGTGTTTGCCAGTGCACCGTGCTCTTCCAGTTTGCGCACCACGTTAGCGATGGTAGACGCTTTCTGGCCGATAGCCACGTAGACACATTTGATGCCTGAATCGCGCTGGTTGATGATCGCATCGATTGCCAGAGCAGTTTTACCTGTCTGACGGTCACCGATCACCAGCTCACGCTGGCCACGGCCGATTGGGATCATGGCGTCAACAGATTTGTAGCCAGTTTGAACTGGTTGATCTACAGACTGACGCTCGATAACACCAGGGGCAATAGCTTCAACCGGGGAGAAACCGTCGTTATCAACCGGGCCTTTACCGTCAATAGGTGCGCCCAGGGTGTTAACTACACGGCCCAGCAGGCCACGGCCAACCGGAACTTCCAGAATACGGCCAGTACATTTTACCTTCATGCCCTCGGCCAGATCCGCGTACGGACCCATAACCACGGCACCTACGGAGTCGCGCTCCAGGTTCAATGCGATTGCGTAACGGTTACCTGGCAGTGCGATCATTTCGCCCTGCATAACTTCGGCCAGACCGTGTACGCGGATGATCCCGTCACTGACGGAAACAATAGTACCTTCATTGTGAGCTTCGCTCACCACATTGAACTGAGCAATGCGCTGCTTGATCAGTTCGCTGATTTCGGTGGAATTCAGTTGCATGCTCCAGTCCCCTTAAGACTGCAAGACGTCTGTCAGGCGTTCAAGACGACCGCGAACGCTGCCATCAATCACCATATCGCCAGCACGGATAATTACGCCGGCCAGTACAGACTTGTCAATTTTGCAATTCAGCTTAACTTTGCGTGACAGACGTTTTTCCATCGCAGCGACAATATTTGCCTGCTGTTTGTCGCTCAGTGCGCTCGCAGAGAGCACGTCGACTTCGACGGTGGATTCCAGCAAGGCGCGCAGTTCGGTGAACTGCTGCAGCACGGCAGGAAGAACCAGTAAACGTCCATTTTCGGCCATTACACGGATAAAGTTCTGGCCATGTTCGTCGAGTTGATCGCCACATACCGCGATGAACGTCTTGGACAGCATCTCTGGCGCCATAGCGCCAGACAGCAGTTCAGAAATCTGTTCATTGCGAGTGACATCAGCAGCAAACGCCAGCATATCCTGCCAGCGCTCTACGCTTTGATGCTCAACGGCAAAGTCAAAAGCTGCTTTGGCGTAGGGGCGAGCTACAGTTACAAATTCAGACATCAGCCCCTCCCTCCTTACAGTTCAGCGACCAGTTTATCAACGATGTCGCTGTTAGCAGCTTCATCCACGGAACGTTCGATGATCTTCTCGGCGCCGGCAATTGCCAGCATCGCGACTTGCTTACGCAACTCTTCACGAGCGCGCTTACGTTCGGCTTCGATCTCAGCCTGAGCCTGCGCCACGATTTTGTTACGTTCCTGCTCGGCTTCGGCTTTCGCTTCATCCATGATCTGAGCTTTGCGTTTGTTTGCTTGCTCGATGATCACCTGAGCTTCTGCTTTAGCAGTTTTCAGCTGGTCGGTCGCATTGGCTTGCGCTAAGTCCAAATCTTTTTTGGCACGTTCTGCAGAAGCGAGACCGTCAGCAATTTCTCCCTGACGCTTCTCGATGGCTGCCATAATCGGCGGCCATACGTACTTCATACAGAACCAGACAAACAGAACGAACGCGATGGCCTGGCCGAGGATTGTTGCGTTAAGATTCACAGCACAATGCCTCTTTAAAAGTTAAATAGTGTGGTTTCAGTGTAGAGAAATTCTCTACTTACGCGACAGCAAACATCACGTACAGACCCAGACCAACAGCGATCATCGGGATGGCGTCAACCAGACCCATAACGATAAAGAACTGTGTACGCAGCAGAGGAATCAGGTCAGGCTGACGTGCAGCGCCTTCCAAGAATTTACCACCCAGGATGCCGATACCGATCGCAGCACCGATTGCCGCTAAACCCATCATCACAGCGGCAGCCATGTACAGCAGATCCATACTCAGGTTTTCCATGACAGTCTCCAGTTTGTTTCAGTTTAAAAGTGCAAGTGTTTTAAGAAAATCAGTGCTCTTCAGATGCCATCGAGAGATAGACAATCGTCAGAACCATGAAAATAAAGGCTTGAAGCGTAATGATCAGGATGTGGAAAATAGCCCAAGGCAAGCTCAGGATCCACTGTGACCACCACGGCAACAGACCAGCAATCAGGATGAAGATCAACTCACCCGCATACATGTTGCCGAACAGTCGCAGGCCGAGTGAAACAGGCTTGGACAGCAGGCTGACACCTTCAAGAATCAGGTTGATAGGAATGAATACTGGGTGGTTGAACGGCTGCATGGTTAACTCTTTAACGAACCCACCAACGCCTTTCATTTTAATGCTATAGAACAGAATCAGGATAAACACACCCAACGCCATCGACAGGGTGACGTTTACGTCAGCTGTTGGCACCACGCGTAATGCCGGCAGACCGAGCTGAGCCCCGATGAACGGCAAGAAGTCTACCGGGATCAGGTCCATCATGTTCATCAGGAATACCCAAACAAACACCGTCAGCGCCAGCGGAGCAATGACCTTGCTCTTGCCGTGATACATATCTTTGACGCTGCTGTCGACGAATCCAACGACCAGTTCCACTGCGGTTTGCAGTTTGCCCGGCACACCGCTGGTGGCGTTTTTGGCAACCTTGCGGAAAATCACCAGGAACAAAACCCCGAGGACAACGGAGAAAAACATCGAGTCGAGGTTAATCGACCAAAAACCAGTCCCGACCTGAAGTTGCGTCAGGTGGTGACCGATATACTCCTGTGGACTGTTGTATCCCTCTGCAGACATGATGCCTCTACCCTTATTTAGTTAATTTCGGTAACTGTTAATCACGGCGGGTGCCACTATCTGCACCACTAACACCGCTAAATAGGTCAGGCCAAGCGGTATAAACGCCGCTTTGAACACCCCAAGCGCCACGATCAACAAAACTATGGTGATCAAGACCTTCAATCCTTCGCCGATGGCAAACGACCAGGCAACCCGACCGGGTGCCGGCGTCTGCGCCTGATGGCGCAAGGCAAACAGCATAAACATGGTACTCGGCAACCAGGCAGCCAGACCGCCCGCCAGTGCCGAACCGCTCCATTCCAGGCTTTTCAGACCGAAAGCAGCGCTGATCAGAACAAAAGTCATTAACTGCAGAAACAGCAATTTGCGAGCAACTTTTCCGCTGTAAAGGGACACAGACATGACGTTTGTTCTCTCCGTACCCCAGAGTGGGTATGCTGAGTGACGTATAAAACTGTCTTTGCTGCTCTGAGTCAAGCTGCAAAAAACGAGCAAATTATACGGGGCATACCAACGAATTCAATCGATAAGTAGCGAAAAGGTGAACAATTATTTAAATTTCCCCATTTGAGGCTATTTTCACAAGAAAACAGTCGGAATAATAGGGCTCATTTAATTGTCTGATTATTCCAGCGTTACAGTAAGAAACGTGGTACTGCTCACAGTAATACCTGTTTCTGATTTATAGCCCATCAAAAGCAAAAGCGTCTTTAGCAAATTGGGCGATCAAAAAGATATTATAAATCAAAATATTACAAGTTAACTGTTCAAAAACAATCCGTATACCCGATAAAAACCTTTTATTGACAGCTTCGGGGACAATATTACAACAGGCAATTAACATTAGCAGTAAAGCAAGATCCTTCACTTATCGTTGCTAACGTAACTATTACGATCTGCAATTACCTTATTGTCGCTAATTGGCGGCTATTTTTGTGTTAATAAAAAGTAAATTAACTAAAAAAACCATCATTTAATTAGCCTGCTTATCTTCCCTATTGCCACTATCTTTTAATTCACGCTTATTTGATCAAAAACAAACTCAGTTTGCCTTAAGGATGATCAGATGGCGTTCACCTTCAAGCTCCGGCACCTGCAGACGTACCACCGATTCCAGTTGTATGCCTTCTGGCAGCTGAGTCAGTTCTTCGTCCGGACGCACCCCTTTCAGCGCATAGAAGCGCCCCTGCCCTTTTGCCGGCAGATGATGACACCAGGACAGCATATCTTGCAGAGAAGCAAAGGCACGGCTGATAACACCGTCAAACGGCGGCTCCGCCGGGAAATCCTCAACACGACTTTGCACCGGTTCAATGTTAGTCAGACCAAGCTCATGTTGTACCTGGCGTAAGAAACGCACGCGCTTGCCCAAACTGTCCAGTAAGGTGAAGTGAGCATCAGGACGAACGATCGCCAGCGGAATGCCTGGTAAGCCAGGGCCGGTGCCAACGTCGATGAAACGAGAACCTTGCAGATGTGGATTTACCACAATGCTGTCGAGAATATGGCGTACCAGCATTTGCTGCGGATCACGCACTGAAGTGAGGTTGTAAGCTTTGTTCCACTTGTCCAACATACCAACATAACCCAGCAACTGCTGTTTTTGCTGATCGGGAAGCGCAATGCCTGCTGCCGACAGCAGCGAGTCTAATTTTTTCTGCACAACGTGTCCTCTGACAGGCGCGGAACGGCAAGCCGGTTAGGGCTGGCCAAGGTGGCGACTATGATAATTCAGGGTTGGGGTGATGTCAGCGATCGTTTGTTTATCAAGTAAACAAACGATCGCCTAAAAGCAGTATTTATGCGCTGCGGCGCAGCAGCCCCTGCTTTTTCAGCCAAATCAGTAGAATTGAGATTGCCGCAGGGGTAATGCCTGAGATACGTGAAGCCTGGCCGATCGAGTTCGGCTTATGGTCATTCAGTTTGGCAATTACTTCATTCGACAGACCGGAAACTTGCTGATAATCGAGATCCAAAGGCAGCACCGTATTTTCATTGCGCTGCTGTTTTTCGATCTCTTCCTGCTGGCGAGCAATATAACCTTCGTATTTTACCTGTATCTCAACTTGCTCAGCGGCTTGAACATCAGCCAGCGGTGGTGCGAATGCCGCGACAGAGGTCAATTGGGTGTAATCCATTTCTGGACGACGCAGCAGCTCTTCACCGTTGGCTTCACGCGATAACGGCGCTTTCAACAGTGCGTTGACCTGATCGACGTTCTCAGCATGCGGATGCATCCAAATGTCACGCAGGCGCTGGCGTTCTTGTTCGATACGCTCGAGTTTTTCGCTAAAGCGTGCCCAGCGGGTGTCGTCAACCAAACCCAACTCGCGGCCTTTTTCGGTTAGGCGGATATCGGCATTGTCTTCACGCAACATCAGGCGATATTCGGCACGAGAGGTGAACATACGGTACGGCTCTTTGGTACCCAGCGTGCTGAGATCGTCCACCAAGACGCCGAGGTAAGCTTGATCGCGGCGTGGAGACCAACCTTCATCTTCGTTGGCATAACGGCCTGCATTCAGACCCGCTAATAAGCCTTGAGCAGCCGCCTCTTCATAGCCGGTAGTACCGTTAATTTGCCCAGCGAAGAACAGGCCCTGGATAAATTTGCTTTCCAGTGTCGGTTTCAGATCGCGTGGATCGAAGAAATCATACTCAATGGCATAGCCTGGTCGAATGATCCGAGCATTTTGCATCCCTTCCATTGAGCGAACAATCTGCATCTGCACGTCAAACGGCAAGCTGGTGGAAATGCCGTTTGGATAAATCTCATTGCTGGTCAGGCCTTCTGGCTCGAGGAAGATCTGGTGCGCGTTACGATCGGCAAAACGCATCACTTTGTCTTCGATCGACGGGCAGTAACGTGGGCCGATCCCTTCGATGATCCCGGCATACATCGGGCTGCGATCGAGGTTATTGCGGATCACGTCGTGCGTTTTTTCGTTGGTGTAGGTGATGTAGCACGCCATTTGTTCTGGGTGCTGTTCCGCATTGCCCATAAACGAGAATACGGGGATAGGAGTATCACCGTGTTGCGGTGCCAATACGCTGAAATCGATAGTCCGGGCATCGATACGCGGAGGCGTACCGGTTTTCAAGCGGTTAACACGCAAAGGTAACTCACGTAAGCGCTGTGACAATGAGATCGACGGAGGATCCCCTGCACGGCCACCACTGTAGTTTTCCAGGCCGATGTGAATCTTGCCGTCCAGGAAGGTACCGACGGTCAGCACAACCGCCTTGGCGCGGAATTTCAACCCCATTTGGGTCACCGCCCCGACGACGCGATCGTTTTCCACAATCAGATCTTCGACGGGCTGTTGGAAGATCATCAGGTTTGGCTGGTTTTCCAGTGCGGTGCGTACAGCTTGGCGATACAGCACACGGTCTGCCTGAGCACGAGTGGCTCGCACCGCTGGGCCTTTGCTGGCGTTTAGTATCCTAAACTGGATGCCTGCATGATCGATCGCAGTCGCCATTAGGCCGCCAAGTGCATCAATTTCCTTAACCAGATGCCCTTTACCAATACCGCCAATCGCCGGGTTGCAAGACATCTGCCCCAACGTATCGATATTGTGTGTCAATAATAAAGTCTGACGCCCCATGCGTGCCGCAGCCATAGCGGCTTCGGTACCGGCATGTCCACCACCGATGATGATGACGTCAAATTGCTCTGGATAAAACATGGAACTGCACCTCGCCGTATTGCGAACGATCGTTGTTTGCCCTGGGGTGGGCGATTCTACTCAAGTTTAGTCGATCGACCAAGTGGTCAGGATCGTAGGTAATTAAAAGAAGATCTTTTTTATTTAAAGATCTCTTTATTAGATCTCTTATTAGGATCGCGATCTTCTGTGGATAAGTGATTATTCGTGATTGAGATCAGCGAATTAAGGAGGATCGTTAGCTGTGAATGATCGGTGATCCTAAGGCTTATAAGCTGGGATCTAAATGGCATGTTATGCACAGGACAAAAAGCGACCTAAGGTTGTTATTGGGATAACTACTGGTTTTACCCTGCTTTTAAGCTTAGTTATCCACAATCGTTCGGGTGAACTTTGTACGAATTAGAGTAAATTAATCCACTTTTTCACCCATTCCTCAGCTGGATCCTCAGGAATTTCGTGTTCAGTCACGTCGATCTCTAGCCGATCGCCGATCCTTTTCGCTCCACGAGCAATCAGAAGATCGTCGATCCGTTGGATCGCACCACAGAAAGTATCGTATTCAGAGCTGCCTAAACCCACTGCACCGAACTGCACCTGGGATAAGTCAGGAAGCTGTTCTTCTATTTGTTCCAGCAGGGGTTGCAGATTATCCGGTAAATCACCGGCGCCGTGGGTAGAAGACACCACCAGCCAACGCCCGGACAGGGTCAGTTCATCCAATTCAGGGCCATGCAGGGTCTCAGTCGTAAAGCCCGCGGCTTCCAGCTTTTCAGCCAGGTGCTCGGCTACGTACTCAGCACTGCCAAGGGTACTGCCACTGATCAGAGTAATGTCTGCCATGAAATGAATGATCCCAACCTTCTCAAAGTGGCAGCATTGTACGCTGTGAATCGGCTGGGATCTACCTGTGGATAATATGGGTATAGTAAATAATTGGCTAAGGAGTGATGGTACGCATGATGGGGTTCTGCAGCGAGATCAGGGTTTCAGTAGACTGGATCTCGTCTATCGTCTGGATCTTGTTGATAAGTACTTGTTGCAACGCATCTATCGAGCGGCACATCACCTTAATGAACACGCTGTAATGGCCGGTGGTGTAATAAGCCTCTACCACTTCTTCCAGGCTTTCGAGCTTTTTCAGCGCGGAAGGATAGTCTTTAGCACTCTTTAATATAATGCCGATAAAACAACAGACGTCGTAACCCAATCGTTTGGGATTTACGTCTACCCGCGCACCGGTGATGATACCGGCTTGTTTCATCTTCTCTACCCGCACATGAATAGTGCCGGGGCTCACTGCAAAATTCTTCGCCAGTTCGGCATACGGTGTGCGTGCGTTCTCCATCAGGGCGTTAAGGATGCCGCGATCGAGATTATCGATCTGATAATTTTCAGCCATTTAATCCCCCACTCATTGCTGATTATTGAATTATTACCGTATCAAAATGAATGATTAAAAGTGAAAAGGCAATATTGATTAGTGGATATTGAATTACGGTGCGATTCTGTTGCTTAATCAGTGGCAACAGAGACAGATTTATAAGAGATACGGCAATGAAAAAACAGTTTATCCAAAAACAACAACAAATCAGCCTGGTTAAATCCTTCTTCTCTCGCCAATTAGAACAGCAGCTGGGTTTGATCGAGGTGCAAGCACCGATCCTCAGCCGCTTGGGCGATGGTACCCAGGACAACTTGTCTGGCAGCGAGAAAGCTGTGCAGGTAAAGGTAAAAACGTTGCCGGATGCGACCTTTGAAGTGGTGCATTCACTGGCCAAGTGGAAGCGTAAGACACTGGGCAGCTACGACTTCGGCGCTGGTGAAGGCCTGTATACCCATATGAAAGCGCTGCGTCCGGACGAAGATCGTCTGAGCGCGATCCATTCGGTCTATGTCGATCAATGGGACTGGGAGCGAGTGATGGGCGATGGCGAACGTAGCCAGGATTACCTCGAAAGCACCGTGCGCAGCATTTATGCGGCGATTAAAGCGACCGAAGGTGAGGTCAGCCGCGAATATGGCTTAACGCCGTTCCTGCCAGAACAGATTCATTTCGTGCACAGCGAAACCCTGTTACAACGCTACCCTGAGCTGGATGCCAAAGGCCGCGAACGCGCGATTGCCAAAGAATTGGGCGCGGTATTCTTGATCGGCATTGGCGGCAAACTGTCACACGGTAAATCACACGATGTGCGAGCGCCGGATTATGATGACTGGACGACGCCAGCAGCAGACGGCCTGGCCGGTTTGAACGGCGATATTCTGGTATGGAACCCGGTTCTGCAGGACGCGTTTGAGCTTTCATCCATGGGGATTCGTGTTGATGCCGGCGCACTGAAACGCCAGTTGGCGCAAACCGGTGATGAAGACCGCTTAGCACTGGAATGGCATCAATCACTGTTGCGTGGCGACATGCCGCAAACTATCGGTGGGGGTATCGGTCAGTCGCGTCTGGTGATGCTGCTGCTGCAACTGTCTCATATCGGCCAGGTACAATGCGGTGTGTGGTCACCGCAAGTACGCGAAGCGGTCGACGGGCTGTTGTAATTATCAGCGCCGCCAGCGGCGCATCAAACGGCTTTTTAACCCGGTATCAAAGCGCCAGATATGATCGAATATGCGCATGATGCCGGGTTTGCCGTAGCTGGACATGGCCACCGCGTGAAAACGCTGTTGGTGGCTCTGCTGCTGCTGTTTCACCTTCTTTATTACGTCTTCCGGCAACCGCTGGGCGATAAAATCTGAAATGATCACCGCGTCGGCGTCAAACCAACCGCTTTCAGCCATTTTGCTCACCGTAGCGTTCAGGCATGCCGCCAGATCGGTACCGCCGCGAAAGTGTTGACCAAGAAAACGCACTGCTTGCTCAATACCGCTGGCCGCCGTGAGTTCGTAATGCACGATTTGATTGGCGAATAACATGATGTAGCAGCGGCGGTTATCTGCTAACGCAATGCGTAACAGCGCCAGGCAGAAGGCTTTTGCGCACTGTTCATTAAACCCGCCCATGGAACCTGAAGTATCCACACAGACAATAAATGGCCCGCGAGGCTGTTGATCCTGTTGCTGGTGGGTAACCTGACGGATCGTGATCTGTTCCTGCCAGACATCGCCTTGCAGACGATAACTTAACAGCCGTTTTTCCAGCAGCCGGCGATAAAATTCAAACTCCAGCTCTTCAATGCCCAACGTAACCAGCTCGGGCGGCAGCAGACGAAGAATGTCGTCGCTTTGATGAATACCGCTAACTTCCTCAGGCAGCGTGGCCGGCACCTGCACCATCACGCGAAACGGCTCCGGCAGCGCATCCTGTTGCTGCACCGCTTTGGCCTGATAGCTGCGACCAAGCTGCTGCGCCAGCTTTTTCAGCTCGGGCTGTTGCTGTAAAAAGTTGCCGTACTCCACCAGCCTCTGATAGTCACCGCGCTGCAAATGGCCTTTACTCATATCCCACAACCGCCCCGCGGCAGTGTCATTTTCCGACAATACCGGCTCTAGCGCACCACTCAACGCCAGGCGTTCCTGCAATTCGGCCATCAGTTGTTCACGTTCCTGTTCCAATAACTGATGATGCATCATGGTAGCCTGCAGCGTCAGGCTGATACGCCAGCGCTGTAGAAACAGGGTTTGGAAGCTGTCATCCAGCGGATGGTTAGGCAGATCCGCTGCATCCACCAGCGTGCGGGCCTGCTCATAGAAAGGAGAAACCAGTTGGCGCAGTAGGTCCAGGGTGTCATTAAGGTTATGAAAGAACTGGGTGTTGTTTTCTAATTGGCACTGTTGGTAGCGATAAAATTCCTGTGCCAGCGCGGGCGGTACCATGGCCTCATGAAGGCGTTCTTTGAGTTGCAGCTTCCAGCGCGGTAGATCGTTATCCAACGCTCGACGTATTGCTGGAAACTTTTTGAAGAAAACCGTCAGCTGCGGCGCGGCCAGCATGCCGATGATCATCTCCTCGATCAGCTCACCTTCGGTGATCGCTAACAGCAGATCGAGTGTTTCCAGACTGAGCATAATTACTGGCCGCGCATCTGCTGGTGCTGCTGTTTGATTTGTTCCGCCACTTGCAACAGGCTGGCTTCAATTTTTGCCAGGCCAGCCGCGGGGGTAAACAAGCAGGGCTGATGCTGACTGAACAACCGACGTTGCTCCGCCAGGCGCTGCGCCAGTGCGTCCATTTCATCCAGCATCGCCTGGGGTGTTCCGCCGGTCTGTATGCCGGGCAGGGCCAACAGTGAAGGCTGACGGCTAACATCCAACACGGTGAGATGCAGTTGTTCGTCTACTTCCAGATCAATTTGTTGTGCAAAGCCAATGCCATTGAGCTTAGCGCGTACGTCACCGCCTTTTTGCAGCCAGTTTTCCAGAACGCTATTTTCAATACTCAGATGGTTAACCTGAATATCATGCAGTTGCAGTGGTTTTTGCAGTAACAAGGTCAGGGCGCCGGTCCCAAGCGGTGTTGCCAGGGCATACTGCGGTTTCCTGCTGAACATGCCGCCTTTTTTTACTAAGGCGATCGCTCGGCTGTCACTCTGCTGTTGCTGATGCTGCACCCAACGGGTGTGAATCTGTTGAAGTTGAATCAATAACGTTTGCTGTTGGTAGGCTGACTCGGTCAGCAACTGGTCAATTTGCTGTTGCAGCAGTTTCAATGAGGTGAGGTCGTGCCACAGGCAGTCTTTCAATAGCATCAGGTCAAGCGGAGCCACGGCATCGCGGCCGCTGAAGAAAGCACAGGCCTGTAACAGCCGAAGTGCTTTTTTCCACCGACGATCGGAGACATAAGGGGCGTGGTCTAATGCATCCAGCCGTTGGCGCAACTGGAAGATCAGTTCAAAGCACGTTTCTGGCAGCTTGATTTTGTCTATCTGTGGCTGCCATTGATGATACTCCTCGTCACTGATGCTCAGCGCTTCCGGCACCGGGTTTTCATTCTCGTTCTGACGACTGACCAGCAGTGAGCGGAAATTCTGTTTGTCCTGCACTTTATCCAACCACAGACGTATCAGCATACGGTCGTACAGGGCTTCCAGGCTGTTATCGGATTCCGGCAGTTCGTTAGAGGCCGTGACCAGCAATCTTAGTGGGATCGGCTCTTCCGCGTTACCGTTACGGAAGCGACGTTCGTTGATCGCCGTGAGTAACGTATTGAGGATCGCCGGGCCCGCTTTCCAGATCTCATCCAGGAACACGATTTCTGCCTCGGGCAGATAACCGGCGGTCAGGCGCTGATAGCGGCCTTCATCTTTTAATGCCTGGATAGACAATGGGCCGAACACTTCTTCTGGCGTTGAGAAACGCGTCATCAGATATTCAAATGAGCGCGCGCTGCGAAAGGCAAATTTTAACCGGCGTGCGATCAGGCTCTTGGCGATGCCGGGTGGGCCAAGCAGAAACACGCTTTCACCGCTTAGCGCTGCCAGCAAACACAGGCGAATTGCTTCCTGTCGTTCATAAAGGCCGCTCTCAAGCGCGTTGCTGAGGCGGGATATCCGTTCTGCCAGAAGTGATGATGGCGCCATATTATTGCCGTGTTGTCCGAGAGTTAGCCAATCTTGGTGGATAATCCGATGATAAACCACCATTATTTTTAATGGTATAGCTTGTTGATTAGTAAAATCTTTCTATTATCAAAAGAGCGGCTGGTTCACATTTTGTTTATTTTTAGGGTCTGATATAAGAGTAGGCAAGCAGTATAAATCGTGCATACTGTGCGCCTTTTAGTGGGCGTAACGGATCTTAGAGCCCGTATCTCTGGCTGATGCGGATGCATCGCTAACGGATGTTCTAATAAAGAAACGAATTATGAGCACAGAGCATAAACAGTCTTTATCGGCGGTAACCCTTGCAGCGATTGGGGTCGTTTACGGTGATATCGGCACCAGCCCTCTCTATACTCTCAGAGAGTGTTTCTCCGGCCATTATGGCTTCGATGTTCGTCCAGACGTTGTTTTCGGCTTCCTGTCACTGATTTTCTGGATGCTGATCGTCATTGTTTCCCTGAAATACCTTACCTACGTCATGCGAGCGGATAACGCTGGTGAAGGCGGTATTCTGACGTTGATGTCATTGGCTGGGCGCCACACGTCGGCGCGCACCACCGCTATATTGGTGATTCTGGGCCTGATTGGTGGCAGCTTCTTCTATGGCGAGGTGGTAATCACGCCAGCAATATCGGTGATGTCGGCGATAGAAGGGCTGGAAATTGCTGCCCCGTCGCTTGATCCCTATATCGTTCCGCTGTCTATCTTGGTGCTGACGGTGCTGTTTGCCATTCAGAAGCACGGTACGGGGAGCGTCGGTAAGCTGTTTGCGCCAGTGATGTTACTGTGGTTTATCGTGCTGGCTGTGTTGGGTGCACGTAGCATTATGGCCAACCCAGAAGTGCTGCAGGCGTTAAACCCGAAATGGGCGCTGAACTTCTTTATTGAATATAAGAAGGTTTCGTTCTTTGCGCTGGGGGCGGTAGTGCTGTCGATCACCGGTGTCGAGGCGTTGTACGCCGACATGGGGCACTTTGGTAAATTCCCTATCCGCCTGGCCTGGTTCACCGTCGTGTTGCCTTCACTGGTGCTGAACTATTTCGGCCAAGGTGCGCTGCTACTGAAAAACCCTGAGGCCATCAAGAACCCATTCTTCCTGTTAGCCCCGGACTGGGCGCTGATCCCGTTATTGATCCTGGCGACGCTGGCCACGGTTATCGCCTCTCAGGCGGTGATCTCCGGCGTATTCTCACTGACGCGTCAGGCAGTACGTTTGGGTTACCTGTCACCGATGCGCATTATTCATACGTCGGAAATGGAGTCGGGCCAAATTTACATTCCGGTGATTAACTGGACACTGTATATCGCGGTGGTATTAGTGATTGTCGGGTTTGAACACTCCAGTAATTTGGCCGCGGCATACGGTATTGCCGTAACTGGGACCATGGTACTGACCAGTATTCTGGTGACCTCCGTGGCGATCAAAAACTGGCATTGGAACCGCTTCTTCGCGGTGGGCATTCTGGTCATCCTGCTGATTATTGACGTGCCGATGTTCGCTGCAAACGCCTTGAAGCTGTTCTCTGGCGGTTGGCTGCCGCTGCTGCTGGCGCTGGTGATGTTCATCATCATGACAACCTGGAAAAGCGAACGCTTCCGCTTACTGCGTCGCATGCATGAGCACGGTAATTCCCTTGAGGCGATGATTGCTTCATTGGAGAAATCACCGCCGGTGCGTGTGCCTGGTACTGCGGTATTTATGTCGCGTGCCATCAACGTGATTCCTTTTGCCCTGCTGCATAACCTGAAGCACAACAAGGTGCTGCATGAGCGGGTGGTGCTGTTGACGCTGCGTACTGAGGATGCGCCTTACGTACATAACGTACGCCGGGTGACTATCGAGCAACTGTCACCGACCTTCTGGCGGGTGGTGGCTAGCTATGGCTGGCGCGAAACGCCGAACGTTGAGGAGGTGTTCCACCGCTGCGGGCTGGAAGGGCTACCGTGCAGGATGACGGAAACCTCGTTCTTTATGTCGCACGAGTCGCTGATTCTCACTAAACGCCCTTGGTATTTGTTCCTGCGTGGCAAGTTGTTTATCGCATTGAGCCGTAACGCGCTGCGCGCGCCAGACCAGTTTGAGATCCCACCGAATCGGGTGATCGAACTCGGCACCCAGGTCGAGATTTAACTCTCCCTCAAGGGCTCAGCAATCGCTGGGCCCTTTCTGTTGATGTTCTCGGTAACACGAGCGAAACGTTTCGATAATGATCACATTTCTGCATTATCCCGGTTGCCTTCTCCTGACGTTTTTTTAAACTCCAGACACAAGCGAAACGTTTCGCTGGCGGAATGAGAAAAAGAAAATGAAAAAAGGCGTGCTGCTGAATGCTGATGTCTCTGCCGTGGTTTCCCGCCTCGGCCATACCGATCAGATCGCCATTTGCGATGCGGGGTTGCCTATTCCAGCGGCAACGCAGCGTATCGATCTGGCGCTGACGCAGGGAGTGCCGACGTTTTTACAGGTGCTCGAGGTGGTGACTCAGGAGATGCAGGTAGAAAGCGCCATTCTGGCAGAAGAGATCATCAAACAAAATCCGCCGCTCCACAACGCATTGTTGGCTCAACTGACCGAACTCGGCCAACACCAGGGCAATACCATTAGCGTGAGCTATATCAGTCACCGTGCCTTCAAAGCGCAAACTGAACACAGCCGGGCGGTGATCCGCAGCGGGGAATGCTCGCCATACGCGAATGTGATCCTCTGTGCCGGCGTAACTTTCTGAGGCGTCTATGCAACCTTTACTGCAACTGAAAGGGATCGATAAAGCCTTTCCCGGCGTGAAGGCGCTTTCCGGCGCTGCGCTCAGCGTTTATCCCGGCAAGGTGATGGCGCTGGTGGGGGAAAACGGTGCGGGAAAATCCACCATGATGAAAGTGCTGACCGGCATTTATAACAAAGACGCCGGCAGTCAGTATTTTCTCGGTAAAGAAGTGGCGTTCAACGGCCCGAAGGATTCGCAGGAAGCGGGTATAGGTATCATCCATCAGGAACTTAATCTGATCCCGCAATTGACGATTGCGGAGAACATCTTTCTCGGGCGTGAGTTTGTCAACCGTATCGGCCGCATCGACTGGAAACGCATGTATGCCGAAGCCGACAAACTGCTGGCGCGGTTGAACCTGAGTTACAGCAGTCACCGGCTGGTGGGTGAACTGTCGATTGGCGATCAGCAGATGGTGGAAATCGCCAAGGTGCTGAGCTTCGAATCGAAGGTCATCATCATGGATGAGCCAACGGATGCGTTGACCGACACCGAAACCGCTTCTTTATTTAAAGTGATCAACGAACTTAAGGCCGAAGGGCGAGGCATTGTTTACATTTCGCACCGGTTGAAAGAGATTTTTGAAATTTGCGATGACGTTACGGTATTTCGTGATGGGCAGTTCATCGCCGAACGACCGGTCAGCGAGCTGCAGGAAGATTCGCTGATAGAAATGATGGTAGGCCGCAAGCTGGAAGAACAATATCCGCGTTTGAATCAGCCGCGTGGTGAAAAAAGGCTGGAAGTCAGCCAGGTCTCCGGCCCGGGCGTGCATGACGTCAGCTTTACGCTATACCGCGGCGAAATACTTGGCGTTGCCGGGTTGATGGGCGCTGGGCGTACCGAGTTGATGAAAATTCTCTACGGTGCCGCACCGCGTAAAGCCGGTACCGTCAAACTCGACGGGCATGAGGTGGTCACCCATTCTCCACAGGATGGCTTGGCAAACGGCATTGTGTATATCTCAGAAGACCGTAAGCGCGATGGCCTGGTGTTGGGGATGTCAGTGAAGGAAAACATGTCGCTGACTGCGCTGCGTTATTTCAGCCGCGCCGGTGGCAGCCTGAAACAGGCCGAAGAACAGCAGGCGGTGGGCGATTTCATCCGCTTGTTCAATATCAAGACACCGTCGATGGAACAGCCGATAGGCCTGCTCTCCGGCGGCAACCAGCAGAAAGTGGCAATTGCCCGCGGCCTGATGACGCGGCCAAAGGTGTTGATCCTCGATGAACCAACGCGGGGGGTCGACGTCGGTGCCAAAAAAGAAATCTATCAGTTAATCAACCAGTTCAAGCAGGAAGGGTTGAGCATCATTCTGGTGTCGTCGGAAATGCCGGAGGTTATGGGCATGAGTGACCGTATTCTGGTCATGCACGAAGGACATCTCAGCGGCGAGTTCCCGATTGAACAGGCCACCCAGGAAGCGTTGATGGCTGCGGCTGTTGGCAAGCAATACGGCGTAAAGCAGGAGTAATCAGATATGAGTTCCCAGAGTGTGGCAAAGCGCTGGTTCAGTAAAGAGTGGCTGTTAGAGCAAAAATCACTGATTGCTCTGCTGGTGCTGATCGCCGTGGTTTCTTCAATGAGCCCGAATTTCTTCACGGTAAACAACCTGTTCAATATTCTGCAGCAAACGTCGGTGAACGCCATTATGGCGGTAGGGATGACATTAGTGATCCTCACTTCCGGCATTGATTTGTCGGTAGGATCGTTGCTGGCATTGACTGGCGCAGTGGCGGCGTCGATCGTCGGTTTTGAAATTAACGCGGTGGTTGCCGTCGCGGCGGCATTGGCATTGGGTGCGGCAGTGGGGGCCTGTACCGGGGTGATCGTTGCCAAAGGCAAGGTTCAGGCATTTATTGCCACCCTGGTCATGATGCTGTTGTTGCGCGGGGTCACCATGGTGTACACCAACGGCAGCCCGGTGAATACCGGCTTTACCGACGTGGCGGATACTTTCGGCTGGTTCGGCATCGGCCGCCCATTGGGGGTTCCAACCCCGATCTGGATCATGGCGATCGTATTTATCGCCGCCTGGTACATGCTGCACCATACCCGTTTGGGCCGTTATATTTATGCCCTGGGCGGTAACGAAGCGGCGACCCGCCTGTCCGGTATCAGCGTCGATAAAGTAAAGATTATCGTCTATTCACTCTGTGGATTGCTGGCTGCGCTGGCGGGCGTGATTGAAGTGGCGCGTTTGTCTTCGGCACAGCCAACCGCCGGTACCGGCTATGAGTTGGACGCCATTGCAGCAGTCGTGCTGGGCGGTACCAGCCTGGCGGGTGGCAAAGGCCGCATTGTTGGCACGCTGATCGGGGCGCTGATCCTTGGCTTCCTGAATAATGGCCTGAATTTATTGGGTGTTTCTTCCTACTACCAAATGATCGTGAAGGCAGTGGTGATACTGCTGGCGGTTCTGGTAGAGAACAAAAGCAACAAATAACCTCCCCCTACAGGAATCACGATGATGAAAATGAAAAAATTGGCAATTCTGGCTTCAGCCTTCGCGCTGAGCGCTACCCTGAGTGCTAACGCACTGGCTAAAGACACCATCGCGCTGGTGGTCTCTACCCTGAATAACCCGTTCTTCGTTTCGATGAAGGAAGGCGCACAACAAGAAGCGAATAAACTGGGCTACAACCTGGTGGTGCTTGATTCGCAAAACAACCCGGCGAAAGAGCTGGCAAACGTGCAGGACCTGATGGTGCAAGCACCTAAGTTGCTGTTGATCAACCCAACGGATTCTGATGCCGTTGGTAATGCTATCAAGATGGCTAATCAGGCCAAGATCCCTGTCATCACATTGGACCGTGTGGCGAGCAAAGGTGACGTCGTCAGCCATATCGCGTCTGATAACCGTGTCGGCGGTAAAATGGCCGGTGATTTTATTGCCAAAAAAGTCGGTGCAGACGCTAAAGTGATCCAGCTGGAAGGGATTGCCGGTACTTCTGCGGCACGTGAACGCGGCGAAGGGTTTAAACAGTCTCTGGATCAGAACAAATTCAAACTGTTGGCTAGCCAACCGGCAGACTTCGACCGCACCAAAGGGTTGAACGTGATGCAGAACCTGCTGACCGCTCACCCAGACGTGCAGGCCGTTTTTGCACAGAATGATGAAATGGCGCTGGGTGCATTGCGTGCACTGCAAACCGCCGGTAAAACCGATGTGGTCGTGGTAGGCTTCGACGGCACTGCCGATGGCGTGAAAGCGGTTGAAGGCGGCAAACTGGCGGCAACCGTGGCACAGCGTCCAGATCAAATTGGTGTGATCGGCGTAGAAACTGCCGACAAAGTGCTGAAGGGCGAAAAAGTACCGGCCACGATTCCGGTAGATTTGAAACTGGTCACCAAATAAGACACACCCGCGCCATCTTATGATGGCGCGCAATTCAGGAATCAATGCGATGGAAACAGGTAAGCTGGTGGTTCTGGGCAGCATTAATGCCGACCATATCCTCAATATTGAGCATTTCCCACATCCGGGTGAAACGGTGATCGGGAAACAGTATAAGGTGGCGTTCGGTGGCAAGGGCGCTAACCAGGCGGTGGCTGCAGGGCGCAGCGGGGCAGATATTGCCTTTATCGCCTGCGTGGGGGCTGACGATATCGGCGAACGCATCCGCAAACAGCTGGCGACCGATCGCATTGATACCCAACCGATTGAAGCTATTGCCAACAGCACCACCGGCGTGGCGCTGATTTTCGTCAACGCGGAGGGCGAGAATGTGATCGGCATTGATGCCGGCGCCAATGCCGCAGTGACACCAGACTATCTGGCGCGTTACCAGCAAAAGATTGTGGATGCCGATGCGCTGCTGATGCAGCTCGAATCTCCGTTGGAGACCGTTATTGGCGCCGCCAAACTGGCGAAACAGCACCAAACTCAGGTGATCCTCAATCCGGCACCGGCACGTGAATTGCCGGATGAGCTGCTGGCAATGGTCGATATGATCACGCCAAACGAGACAGAAGCCCACCGCCTGACCGGTATTACGGTCAACAATGACGATGATGCTGCACAAGCCGCCCAGGCTTTGCATGATAAAGGCATTGCCACGGTGATCATCACTCTTGGTAGCCGAGGTGTCTGGCTGAGTGAGCAGGGTAACGGCAAATTGGTGCCAGGTTTTAAGGTCAAAGCGGTAGACACCATCGCTGCCGGTGACACGTTCAATGGCGCACTGGTAACGGCGCTATTGGAAGGGAAAGTGATGGCTGATGCGGTGCGTTTTGCTCATGCGGCGGCGGCGATTGCGGTGACCCGACCGGGCGCACAGCCTTCCGTGCCTTGGCGCGAAGAGATTGATGCCTTTTTGCAGCAGCAGGAGTAACCCCTTTGGCCACCATGAAAGATGTCGCCCGTCTGGCGGGTGTTTCAACCTCGACGGTCTCGCACGTCATTAATAACAATCGCTTTGTCAGCGACAGTGTGCGAGCTAAAGTCATGGCGGCCGTTGAACACCTTAACTATGCCCCCTCTGCACTTGCGCGTAGCCTCAAACTGAATCAGACGCGCACCATCGGCATGTTGGTCACCTCCAGTAACAACCCTTTCTATGCTGAGGTCGTACGCGGCGTTGAACGCAGTTGCTATGAGCGTGGCTACAGCCTGATCCTGTGCAATACGGAAGAGGACGCCGCGCGCATGAATCGCAACATGGAAACGCTGCTGCAAAAACGTGTCGATGGTTTGCTATTAATGTGCACCGAGAACCACCGGCCATCGCAAGATGCGCTGAGCCGTTATCCCTCACTCCCTATAGTGATGATGGACTGGGCTCCGTTCGAGGGGGCTAACGACATTATCCAGGACAATTCGTTGCTGGGCGGTGAGATGGCGACCGATCACCTGATCGCCCGCGGGTATCGCAAAATTGCCTGTATTGCCGGGCCACAGGATAAAACCACGGCACGCCATCGGTTAGAAGGCTATCGCCGGGCGATGCAACGCGCCGGGTTGGCTGTCCTGCCGGGATATGAAGTGCACTGTGATTTTGAATTTGAAGGTGGCGTTGATGCCATGAAACAATTGCTGGCGTTGGCTGAGCCACCGCATGCGGTATTTGCCGGTAATGACGCTGTTGCGGTAGGGGCCTATCAGGCCTTGTACCAGGCCGGGTTATCGGTACCGCAGGACATGGCAGTGATGGGCTACGATGATATTGAGCTAGCCAAATACCTGGCTCCGCCACTCAGTACTATTCACCAGCCAAAAGATTCTCTGGGGGAGCTGGCGATCGATGCGTTGATCAACCGCCTGCAAAACCCAGAACGTGACGCTCAGGTTTTGGTTTTAACGCCTGAGCTGGTGGAACGCGCCTCGGTGGGGTGGCGTTAACCTGTGACCTTTGCCGGTTTCTTTGGGTCTTGGCCGCTGATCAGGTTACGGCCGTCTTTTCTTCTTAATAATAGAAACACAAATGCCGACGCCACGGTGACAATGCCCATGGTAACAAAGGTGTAGTGGAAGTGATCAACCATGGTGCCGAGTGACATCGTTTGATAGAAACGCAGTACCGCCGCACTGATCGCCACGCCGAAGCTAATGGATAATTGTTGCGTGACGGCCAGCACGCTGTTGCCGGAGCTGGCATTGCTGTCGTTCAGGTCAGCCAGGCTGATGGTGTTCATGGCGGTGAATTGCGTAGACATGGCCATTCCCAGCACAAACAGCGGCAGAATCATCAACCACAGCGGCATGCCAGGGCTTTGCAGTGCGAACTGAGCTATCAGTACGCCAATAATGATGGTGATACCAACCAATGTTTTGCGATAGCCAAACCACCGCAGCACTTGAGTGACGGTGGATTTTGCCATCAACGAACCGACGGCTGTCGGTGCCATCATGCAACCGGCAATTATTGCTGAGTAACCAAAACCGACTTGCAGCATCAACGGCATCAAAAACGGAACACAGCCGGTACCAAGGCGTGAGGCAACATTACCGGCAATGCCTACCGAGAAGGTCCGGGTCTGGAATAAATCCAGGCCAATGAGGGGCTGGGGGTGTCTGCGGGCATGGGCGATATAGCCAAACAGCATCACCACGCCGCTGAGCAGAATGCCCAGAGAGATATAGCTGGCCAGGACTTGTTCACCAAACAGCTCCAACCCAGTGGAAACCAGCACCAGGCTCAAACCAAACAACATAAAGCCAATAAAGTCGAAGCGGCGCTTGGGCGTGGTGAAATCCGGCATATATTTGCGTGCATAGAAGATGCCGAGCAGGCCAATGGGGATATTGATAAGGAAAATCCAGTGCCAGGTGGCATAGGTTACCAGCCAACCGCCCAGCATCGGGCCCATGATCGGACCAACCAACCCGGGCATGGTCACGAAGTTCAACACCGGTAACAGTTCGCTGCGCGGGTAGGCGCGTAGCAGCGCCAAGCGTGCCACGGGCATCATCATCGCACCGCCGACGCCCTGAATGACGCGTGACGTCACCAGAACGCTGAGCGTCGGGGAAAGGGCGCACAGCAGGGAGCCGAGAGTAAACAGCGAAACCGCGATGATAAACACGCGGCGGGTGCCGAAGCGATCTGCCAGCCAGCCGCTGACCGGGATCAGCATGGCGACCGTCAAGGTGTAGCTGATCACGGCCGACTGCATTGCCAACGGAGAGCGCTCCAGGCTTTGAGCTATTGCCGGTAACGCGGTATTGAGGATAGTGGCGTCCAGCGCCTGCATAAAGAACGCCATTGCGGCGATCCAAGGTAGCCCTGCCATACTGCGCGCGGATTTAATCATTATGAGTCCTGGTTAACCGTCGTATTCGTCCCTTTCATCTTTCTTCTATATATAAGTAGGGAGTGAGTTAGTCTTTTTCTCTGAGCAAAATTTGGCAGGCGGATAATGCCTCTGCGCTGTCACCGGCGAGTATTGCATCGACGATGGCCTGATGGTGCTGCAGCTTAATCACTTCGTTACCGGTAATGGCACGGAAGTAACTTTGATACACCGAACTGAACAAATTAGCGAACGACGTTAGAAACGGATTGCCGCTGGCCTCATAGATGAGCTGGTGGAACTGGGTATCAACCTGAATCCAGTGTTCGCGATCGAACTGGATATGCAGTGCTCGCATCTCTGCCATCAGTTCAGCCAGCCGGGCGGTTTGCTGAGTGCTGGCATGGGCCGCCGCCAGTGAGCAGGCCTGAGGTTCCAATGAGGTGCGTAATATAAGGAAGTGCTGCATCACCTGATCGAAGTTCTCTTTGGTCATCCACCAGGTCAGTAAATCCTGATCGAGAAAATTCCATTGGCTTTGCGGCATCACACGGGTACCGATGCGTGGGCGAGGTAACAGCATGCCTTTGGCCGCCAGCATCTTCACAGCTTCGCGTACCGCTGTGCGGCTAACGCCGAATTGTTCACCCAGCTCCATCTCCCCGGGCAGGATGCTACCGGCCTGATAATCGCCTGCCAGAATTTGTTGGCCGAGTTTTTCTGCAAGAAGATAAGAAAGATTGCGTTGGGCGGCCTGTTGTTGAGCATTAAATTGCATGGCTGCGATTCCTTTACTGACATTGTTACTCTTATTTTACTCCACGGACCGCCAGCTTTTGTGGCTGTTTACCGGAAAAAGTGACGAAAACGCTGACTTGTGCAGCGCTTTGTTGAAAAAAAACGCGCTTGAAAAGTTTTTTGCATTTAGGGGTTGCGGCCTTCTGAGAACTCCCTATA